>DLVS01000541.1 GCA_003445095.1 Verrucomicrobiales bacterium | reverse complement strand
GCGGCGCGAGCTGAACGGGCGCAGCACCAGCGCCACGGAAGTGGCTTCGAGCACGGCGAGGTAGTTGGTGATCGTCGATCGGCTGACTTCGCATGGGGCGGCGAATTTCGTGGCCTCGAAGATACCGCCGCTCTGAGCCATGAGGAGTTCGACGAAACGCTGAAAGGACGCACGCCGTTCAAGACGGAAGAGTTCTTGGATGTCCTTGGCCCAGTAGGCATCCATCCATTCCTGGAAATCGCGCTCCGGCGGCTGAGGCGAGAGGAAAAACGGCGGAAGTCCGCCGTGCAGGAATCGGTGCGGGAGATCGGTGTCGCCGAAGCCGGCCAGGTCGGCTTCGATCATTGGGGTGAGCCACAACTCCGTCTTGCGGCCGGCCAGCGTGTCGCGAAAGCGGCTGCTCGCGCCCAGCGTCGAGGAGCCGGTGGCGAGGACGCGGACCGTGGGGAAATGGTCGGCAGCGATTTTGAGGAGTTCCGAGGGATTCGGCAGGCGATGGATTTCGTCGAGCACGATGCGCCGGCCCCGAAAACTCTTGAGGAAGGCTTCCGGGTCTTCCATGGCGCGGCGCACGCGCGGGAGTTCGCAGTCGAAATACTCGACATCCACGAGGGACTGCGCGAGCGAGGTCTTGCCGGTGCGCCGCACACCTCGCAACCAGAGGATGGATCGGCGTTGCCACTGCTGCTCTATCCGTTCGAGCCAATACTGGCGCTTAACCATCAGCCGTCAGAATGGTGTTTAGTTTAACTAAACGCAAGAGTAGTGTCGTTTGGAAAATCCGCCTTTCCAGCTCCTCTCGGGCGGCTTAGCGGCGTCTCGGTATGGCGCCGCCATCTCTTCCCGCGGTCGCGTCTGTCGCAAGACTGAGCTTTGGAGGCCTTCACCGGCATTCTGGCGAAGCCGATACGGCAGCAAGGGCATCTGCCACTTGGGCACCCACCTTGGGAACCGCGCATGTCTACGCGTTCTTCGGCGGATGGCCGTCCCTCGAGAGGCCGCCGATCATTTCTTCTTAAAGAATTCGCCCACCTTCTCCAGGGCCTTCTGACCGCCTGAACCAATGCTTCCGCCCGTTTGCTGGGCGACGCTCTTGGTCACCGCCGGTATCACTTCATTCATCACGGAGCGCATCAGAACTTCGCTGAGCTCGAGGGCGGTGACGCCTTCTGGGCCGGTCCCGAGATTGGAGAGCCGCACATCGGGAAGGGTGACGGAGGCTTTTTGCTTCCCAACCACTGGAACACTGAGATCCAGATTAAGCTTGAGCCCGGTGAGCGCGAGTTCGTCGACCTGGAGCTTCTTCTTGGCCGCGGGGTCCATGGCCGGATCGGTCTTCCCGGCTTTTGCATCCGCCGCCAGTGCCGAGAGATTCGCGGCGATTTGTTTGAGGTTATTGTCCTGAACACCGCCGACCAAAGAAAGCTCGCCATCGGCGATTCGAAGAGACCGCACGATGAGTTTGTCGGCCCGCACCGAGCTCGGGTCGATTGCTAGAGAGATTTCACCAAAACGAATGGCGGCTGGTCCGTTAAAGGCCGGCGGATTGTGGATTTGCAGCTCGCGGACTCTCCCTGAACCGGAACGAAGGGAGAGATCGACTGAATTCACGGTGACGGCGGTCTTCGTTGCCTGCGAACCGAATTTCTCGATGCTGGCCTTGATGATGCGGCCCAGGTTGGAACTGATCACGAATAGCGCCACCAGGACGAGCACCAGGAGAACGCCCAGACCGATAAGGATCTTTTTCATGCGCCAAGTTCATTCGCGCGCCGGGCATCTGACAAGCCGAGAAGTCAGTGCCAATGGTAGGGATGGCGCGCCGGCGCCGTCCCCGCCCGCAGGGCGGCATTCACGAGCGCAGGGGAGAAGTCTTCAGAGCCCGGAGTCGCGAATCGCGCGTGGGGTTAATCTGACCTCACGTTCGTGGATGATCCGCGCCAGGGCTGCGCCCGAGGCGCGGGGCCGTCGCAGCGCGACAGCCCTACCCACCGCAGGTTCGATGACGCACGGGTTCGGACCACCACGCTGTTTCACGCCGTCCGATTTGTTCCGCGCTCTGGACGTTTTACGACCGCTACAAATGCCAACAGCCATAACCCTAAAAACCCGCCTCCCCACAACGTCAATGTCTTGACCCAACCGGTCTGCTGCTCGTTGCGGGTGTGAAAGGTCACCGTGAGCGGTCGGTCCACCTCGGTTTGCAATACTTGGCCGAAGGTATGACGAAGGCCGCGGGTCGGCAGGTTCACCCGGAGCGGTGTCACGCGCGCGACGGCGACTGCTTGCGCGCGGTTCAATTGCTCGATTTGCCGCGCAGCCACTTCGGCTTCGTACGTCCCGTCCAACCCAGCCAGCGCCGCATTCTGTGTTCCCGCACCCCAATGGAGTGAGTTATTGAGAGCGTAGGCACGCTGCGCCTGAAGGAGGTTACTGCTCTGGGCCTGGCTGACCGTGTCTTCGAGCGCCTTCAATTCAAGTTTTGCTCGCTCGTCGCGCACGCCTCGGGAACGAAAGAATCCCAGGCGGCTCGCGTTGTCGTACTTACCTTCCGCGACTTCCTTCCGGGCGTTGCTCAGGAACTCCACTGCCTGCGATTCCAGCGAGGCCTCCTTCTCAAGTTCCTGCCTTCGATAACTCGCCACGGTGAAATCCTGGGCGACTGGCACTAAGTCGGCGCTTTCATAGGTCATGGTGCCGCCGAAATCCGTGTAGGCGTGGTCGGGCGGCAGGAACACTTCCCACATCGCTTCCTTCAAGGGCACGTCCAAGCGCGGCGAAGTCAACTCGACCCGACCGCTGGTGCGCGGGAATCGGCTAGAGCCAACGTAGGTCAGTTCGACTTTCAGGGGTGCATCGCTGCCCCGGCCGGCCTCCAAAGGCAGCAACAGCTTTCCGCCGTTCTTGGCTGGGCGCACCGGCTCACCGTCCACCGTGGCTGACCACACCTCCGCCCCTGGCGGCAACGTCAGCTCTAAATGTTGCCGGCCGTTGTTACGGACGATCAATTCGAGTTGGGTCATCATTTGACCGTCGTCCGCCACGACGGTCCGGAGTCGGGCCTGGTCCACAAGGGCCTGCAGCAAGGCCGCGTCGCTGAAGCGTTTCACTTCGAGTGGCAGATTCCAACCTGGGCGCAGGTAGCGGTAACTCAACACCGGATCGCCGCTTCTTCTGTTCTCGGCCCATGAGGGCAGTTCTCGTGGATCCACCCGCAGCAATTCGTCGCCCGCCTGGCGAGGCAGGAGTTGCAACTGACCCTTCGTGTAAAATGCTACCGTGCCGGTCTCGCGCTCGACGCCCAGAGCTTGGACGCCCAAGGCAGTCACGCCGTTGGTGCCCGTGCGCGGTTCTTCCCATTGCACCGTCAACCGATACTCCCCGCGGACTTTGTTCTGGAGCTCGACCCGCCATTCGACGGCGGTCGGGCTGTTGGTTTGATCCCGGCGGCGCACCTCCGAACCCGTGATCTCAACATTGCGCCAGGCCGCGGGCACGCGCAGACGAAATTCCTTAACCGGCGCGTTCTGAATGTCGTATCGCAGGACACTCCGGCCGCTCACCAAGGTCTCGCTGATGGTCACGCTTCCAGCCACTTCGGCTCGCACCCACGATTCAATTGTCTCGGTCGCGAGCTCCAGCGCCCATGACGGTGTGGCCGCCGGTTCCACGGCCAGTTGTTTGAACGCCAACAAGCCAGCGCCGGCCGCCGCTCCGGGGAAGGCTGAGGCAGGAATCTCGGTGAGGCCGCGTTGGGATACTACTTTCAATCCGATCCCAGGTTCGGATGCCACGGAGACGAAGCTGGCGAGCTTCTCGACACCGAGCGGGTGCATTCCGGCCAAATCCAGCACGGAGGGAAGATTCGTGAGCGAGCGGGTTAAGGTGAGGTCCACTGCCACGGCACCAAGAGTGCGCTCTTTCAGTGAAAGTTCTAGGACGGTTGCTGCGCCCTCCGCTCGCTCGTTCCAAGACAGCATGGTCGGACAGACCACATTGTCGACTTGGACACCGGCGGGCATCGCGAGGCGAAGATTGAAGACTCCGGCGCGAGTCACGGAGTAGTCCACATGAGTCCTGATGGCGACGTGGTCGAAGCCCACGCTGAACTGATTGCGGGCCACGGCCTCCACTTTCGGAGCCAGCATTTCGGCCAGAACGGCGAGTTCGAACTCCGGTTGCAGAAATCGCCAAGCGCTCACGATCTTCACACCTGGGTCGGCGAACGCCTGGACGAATTCCGCCGCCTCGATTCGCTCCAGTCCCGTCGTGCGCGCGACGTTCAGTCCCCAATCCTCACCGGCCCGCACCGCTACCATGCCGGTGGTCCGTTTCACGTCGATTGGCCGCGGAACTGCCAGGGCGACCGTGGTGGGCAGAGACTCGATTCCGGCTTCGGTTTCGACGGCGAGGGTTACTTTCGCGGCGGATTTCAGCAGAGTGATGACCACCTCGCGATTCGTCCCCACCTGATCCCACCCGCGCACGAGGTCGCCAGACACCCGGATTAGGCGTTGTCCAGTGGGAAGGGCAATCTTCACCGATCGCAATTCCCCTTGAGGCGTGGTAAATTCGATCAACGAGCGTGTGGAGACGACCCCATTCTCCAGCGTTATCAATGAGGACTGATGCGCGAACACCGTAGCGCCAGCATCGGCTGCCCGTTGGAAGCGTGGAGCCCAAGCCAGCGCCAGCCGATTGGTCGCGCCGACCACGGCCTCGACCCGTGTCTGAGCGCCGCTATTCGTCCGGCTGAACGCAACGGCCCCAGGAAACTCAACGTCCGCCTCGGGTTCGTCGAGCAGGAGGGCGACCTTCGTGCCCAACGCGGGCGGAATTCCGAGTTCCAAAGTGCGACGTCCCACATCGCCGCCGAGTTTGATCAGCAGGGTGAATTTGGCCGCTGCGGCGCCTGGACTGGGCAGCAAGACACCGACATTGGGTCCTTCGCGCCAGAGTCGGACCTCTCCCTTCGTGGCCACGAATTCCTGCACGGCGACCTCGCTTCCAAACAGCGTGAGCGTTTGGTTGGTGCCGGCGGAACTGAAGTCGAGCGCAACATCGATCTGCGCGACTCGTTCATGAGCCGTCCCGATGAGGGAAGCTCCAACCACCGATACGAGGTTCGAGCGCGAGGCAACCGCAAGGACGTTCGGTCCAGCCACTGGCGCGTTGTCGGCGCTCGCCGGGCTTGGCGCGACCCAGCCGGAAGCGGCGAGCCACAGGAGCACCGATGCCGTCGCACCAGCTACTGGCCCGAGTGGGGGCGCTGATTCGTCAGCCGGCGAATTCGTGGATGCCAGAACCGAACGGCTCACTCGCCTCCGCTGCAACCAACGCGCCACCAGCCATGCGGCCGCGAGGAACAACAGGGCTGGGACACTGACGATGAGCACGAGATGCAAGGCGCGCCACGCAATGAACAGGTTCGCCGTGGCGACCACTACGAGTCCGGCGCCGACTGCCAGCCACCACGTTTTCGGTTCGGGACGTCGCCAATGCCGCCACACAACGAGAAGGCCGGCGATGAAGGTCAGAAGTTGGAGCAGCGTGCGCTCGATGATAAAGGCCTTGGTGGACATGACCGACATGTGAAGGCTGGGAGGTTCGCCATCGAGGTTCAGCACTCGCGTGAACTGGTAGGGCCGACCCGATTTCGGGACCTCGATCTTCAGCGACCGCAGCCCAGCTACGGTTGGGAGGTTCCCAGACGACAATGCCGTGACCGGAGCTCCAAACGGAGCTGCAGCTGCCTTCACGTCGGTAACGCCGGCGGCTTGGTCGCGGACAGCGGCCAAAGGAGCAGCGATTGCCACGGCGGCGGCCTTCTCGCGGGACTCCGCCAGGGTCCTGCCAGACTCGCCCTGGCTGAGCCCGTAACGTCGGGCCAGGACCGGATCCATTTGATAGGCGAAGGTCGAGGCATCTTTTTTGGTTAGCTCTTTCGCCAACATTTCATCGAAGCGCTTTGCGGTCACCTGCTGGACGCTGCCGTCGCCGAGCAGAACCTCGCGGCCTCCTTCCACGGCTGGACCGTAGGCTAGGATTGAGTCGGGCTCTTCTTCAGACTTTCCTGACCCGACCCAGGTGTAGCGTTCGCCCGTGGAGGGATGAACGAGGATCTTTTCCGTGCTGAGTTCGTTCATCATGTCAGCAAAACCGGCGGGCATTTTTCCTCCGTTGTC
>DLVS01000538.1 GCA_003445095.1 Verrucomicrobiales bacterium | reverse complement strand
CCCGTGAGTACGAACGTCTTTCCCGCTAGTGGGTGGCTGACCGCGCCGGGAGTTTCCGCCGCTGCCGCCGCACCCTGCGGCCGGATCCCCAATTTTTGGAGCCGTTCCAGAACGTGTTTCCCGGTAGCCGAAGCGAAGAAATCCAACACCGCCGCCGAGGCGACTGGGCCCACTTCAGCCAAGCGAGTGCGCATCCCACCTTGGTCAAGGCGTGCCTCAATTTCGGCAATTTCCGTCGCTAGCTCGCGATGGCGTTTCGTCCGCTCCTCGAGTTCGGCGGGATTCTGCGGCGGGTTCTTGCGGGACTTCGGCGAGATCGCGTCGCGTTCAGTCTTCTTCGCCGCCAGCTCGCCGATGTCGCGTAAAAGCGGTGACGTCGCGAGTGCCTCCAGCGACGGATGCACCTGTGCCAATTGCCACGCGGTTTGTTCGCCAATTTCGGGAATCGCCAGCGCATGAATCCAACGATGAAGCGGCGCCGCTTTCGCGCGTTCCAATGCTTCGATGACTTTGGCGGCGTTCTTCTCACCGAAGACCCGCGGCTCATCGTCAGTCCCCAAGTTGAGTTGGGCGAGCCGCTCCAAGCGGAGATCGAAAAGATCGAGGGGCTCTTTGACCAGCCCGCGTTCAACCAATTTTTCCGCTACAATTCCACCCAGCGACTCAATATCGAGAGCTTTGCGTTGGGCAAAGTATTCGACCCGCCGCATCAGTTGCGCTGGGCAGCTTGCCACGTTTTGACAGCGCCAGGCGACTTCGTCCGCCCCACTGGCGGAAACCCGATCCTTCGCAATCGGCCCACCGCAGGCGGGGCAACTGCCGCCAATGTGCGCGACCAAATCAAACGGCGGCAGGCCAGCCGGTCGGCGCGCCTTCACGACTTCGACCACTTCCGGAATGACCATGCCCGCTTTGCGAACGACTACCGTATCGCCGATTCGGATGTCTTTGCGGCGGATCTCGTCTTCGTTGTGAAGTGTCGCGCGGGCGACGGTGGATCCTTGGACGAAAACTGGCTGGAGCTCAGCTACGGGCGTTAGCACGCCGGTCCGTCCTACTTGGACGGTGATGTCACGAAGGATTGTCTCTGCGGGAGTGATCCACGGAATCGGTTTGTGGACGATGGCATATCCCGGTGATCGAGTTTTGGCCGGAATGCGCGCCCAGTCAGCGATTCGATCCACCTTAAGTACGATGCCATCAATTTCGTAAGGCATCTGGCGGCGCAGATCTCGAGTCTCGTTGTAGAGGGCGACGACTTCCTCGGCATAAACCCGGAGAACTTCCTCGATGTCCTCACAGCGCCACCAGCGGCGCTGAGTTGGTAGGCCCATTTCGGGAAGTGCCTTCAACATCTCCGCCTGAGTTTCGAACTCGATCCCGTCACAGGCGCCGACGGCATAAAAAACAGCACTGATGGGTCGGTGGGCAACCAAGCGGGGGTCCAGTTGTTTCAATGTGCCGGCAGTGGCATTCCGTGCATTGGGAAATGGCTTTTCGCCGGCCGCAACCAGCCTGGCGTTGAGCGCATCAAAGTCCTTCGTGGCGATGTACGCCTCCCCGCGTACCTCTAGGAGTGCCGGCGGTGATTTCATCGTTAGCTCCAACGGAATCGCACGGACGGTGCGCAAATTCGCCGTGATATCATCACCCCATTGCCCATCACCGCGAGTTACGCCCAAGGCGAGTTTGCCGTCGCGGTAATGGACGCTGAGGGATACTCCGTCGACTTTCGGCTCCATCACGTAAGACACCCGCTCCCGCTGCAATTGCTTCCGAATAGCTCGGTCAAATTCCCGGAGGCGAGGCAAAGTCTGCTCGTCCTGTTGCCGATTGCGAATGGCCGGGTCTGCCTGCTCGGCGGAAGTCGGGTGTTCGGCCGCGTCAATCTTCTCCAGCGAAAGCATGGGCTGAAGATGGCGGACTCGCCTGAAGCCTTCGGTCGGCGCGCCGCCCACGCGTTGGGTGGGCGACTCTGGGGTTGCGAGTGCGGGGAACTGCCGCTCGAGTTCTTGCAGCTCGCGATAATGTTGATCGTACTCGAAATCACTAATAACCGGCGCGGCAAGCACGTAATAGGCGTGGTCATGCCGCCGGATTTCGGCCGCGAGTTCGGCGTGACGCTTGTGGGCGGAGGACAGGGTCATGCACCAAACCACTACGGCAAACCTGCCGCCTTGAGCAAGGATTCTACCCGCACGACATCTTCCGGGAGATCAACCCCGACGCTGTCATGCGCGACGCGGGCTACGCCGATCGCCATTCCATTTTCGAGGGCGCGCAGTTGTTCGAGTCGTTCGGCGGCTTCGAGACTGGAAACGGGATATTGAACCAGGCGCAAGAGTGCTGCGCGGCGATACCCATAGATTCCCAGATGCTTCAAGAATGGAAAGGCGGCGAGTTGTTGGTTCGCAGGTTGCCCGGCATAATCGCGCAGATAGGGAATAGTGCGCCGGGAGAAATACAGGGCGCGTCCATCGGCGGCGCAAACGACTTTGACGACGTTGGGATTCTCATAGGCCAGCGGGTCGCCGAGCGGCGTGGCGGCAGTGGACATTTCGAAGACATCGAGCAGGTCCGCCACGGCATCGATAATCGCCGGATCCATGAGTGGTTCGTCGCCTTGAACATTCACCACCGCATCACACTGACGACGGGTGACCACCTCGGCGATTCGATCCGTGCCGCTCGGATGCTCCGGCCGCGTCATCTCCACCGGCGCAAATCGACCTGCCACTTCAGCAATGCGTGGATCGTCAGTAGCAACGACAACCTCAGCGAGCCGCGACGCTTGCTGACAGCGCTCGATGACCCGTTGAATGAGCGGGCGTCCCGCAATCAGGCGCAGCGGTTTCCCCGGAAACCGCGTTGAAGCGAACCGCGCTGGAATGACTCCGAGGATGCGCATTGGCTCCTGGACTAACGACCGGTCAGTCAGCGGGGCTCCCGCGAGAGCCCACCGTTACTCGAACACGAGGGAATCTTGGGCGACGGTGTTTGGCCCGGTGCTGGCCGCAACCCGGGTCAGTTGATTCGGGTGATGCTTTTGGTGCACCTCAACCGTTAGGGTACCATTATCGGCCGACTGCCTGACCTGATACCTGACGGTGTGTGCTTGGACCTTGAGTTCCGCGGGAGTCTTCCCTTCGAGGGGCTGTTCCTTTCCGTCGATCCAAACCGTTCCTGAAAATCCGACGGGCGTGGCGCTGGTAAGGCGAATGTCGAGTTCGGACTTTGGAACACGATGCTGGCAGCCCGCCGATAAGGCGGCCGCGACAACGGGTAGATAGAAAAGTCTTATGTTCATGAGGGCAATCAGCGTGCTTGGCGCACCCGGATCGTATAGGTCGCCGCTTGATTGTTCAATGATACGAAGCGCACGGTTTCCATGCTGTTTTCCGTGAGAATCACGTTCTCCCACGGTGTCTCGTCACCGGTGGCAAAACCTTGAGGATCTTTGAACACGCACTGGACTTGCACCTGAATTCGGCGGTTCTCCTGGTTTCGGAGAACGCAGACCACCTGCAGGCGGCCATCATCGAGGCGGGTTTCCTGCAAGCCGCTGCTGGTCACAGAATATTGTGCGCCCGGATCCATCAGCACAAACTTCGAGGCCATTTCCTGGTTACCCACGGTCGTGTTGACGGGGGGGTAAGCGCCCTGATGGCCGGCGCAACCGGCACTCAATCCCATCAACAAAAGTGCAAAAGCGAAACGGAGCTGTTTCATAGGAAGTTCAATCATTGCGATCGCTGACAAATAAAACGGTATCCCGCCCGGCTACGACGTGAAACTGAATCGAGCGCGTCACCAAGGTTTGTCCCGACGGCTTCTGGAAGTCCACCACGAGAGTATGGCTCCCCAGCGGGAGGCGCAGCGCGGCGAAGCTCAGCAGATTGGGAAGGTTGTTCCACTGACGCGTGTCGGCCGCCGGAGTGGTCGCGGCGCTGACAATCTTGCTGATCACGCCTGCGGCGACCAAACCCAAGCCCACGCTGGTGGTGGTACTAGAGTTGCCGGCGATGGCCACTCCGCTCCCCGCGATAATCGCGGCGGTTCCGGCGGTGTCGGTTGCTCCCTTGAAGACAGCTTTTCCTTTGAGGATGTGATCCATCACTCGGCCTCCTCGGGTGGTCGCCTGATAAGTCAAATCGTCATAAGGTCCAACCCGCACCTGCAAATCGGCGACCTTGAGAACGGCGACCGGATCCGGAGCTGATCCGGGTTGGAACTTCAGCTGTTCCCCGTACTCTCCTGCGGCGTACTTCGTCGGCCCGCGTCCCATCTCGAGGAAAATCAAAACATTGGCTTGGGGATCATAGGGCGGAGGGCTGTTTAGTTTCGCGGCAGCCACCGAACGCTGATACGAATCCTTGCCGTCGCCGCCTAATTTTAGCGTGGCTAGCCCATCCAAATAGTCGAGCAACACCCAATCGGAGCGATAGATTCCCAGCTCGGGACTCTGATCTTGCACCGCAGCACTACGAAATGCCGCCCGAGCGTTGTCTGGCTGCCCATCCATCCAATAGAGAATTCCCCGATAGTAATAAGCCATCACTCGTTCGTACGGCTCCCCGCGAAACGTCTTGACCGACTCTTCATTGAAGTAGCCGCGCGCTTCTTTGGCCGAAGGGTCGCCGGCGGTACTGCCTCCCATCTGAAGTAAGGCGCTGTCAAAGTCAGTCTTGGACGCCTCCGTGTTCCCCTCCCGGAGAGCTGTTAACCCATTTTGGCACTCAACCAGCACTCGGTTGCGGCGCGCTTGTTCCTCTGGACTCACCGACGCGCAGCCCAAGAGGCCGAGCGCCAACATCCATAACAACAGCCCCTGGGTTGCGACGCGCCTCACCGGTAAGCCGCATCCTCAACGGACTGTTTTTTTACCTCGGCCGAATCCTCCCACAGAATGTCACTCGTTCTTGGATCAATGAGTTGGAAGGTGTAGAGAACATAGTCGCTGACTCCCGCTTTGGCTTGGGTAGTCAACCCCATCAACTTGCCGGTCAAAAAAAAGTCAGCGCCACGAAATTCCTGAAGATTTGGATCCGAGTTGGAGGTGACTTTGCCCTCTTGCTTCAACTGGCGTTCTTGTTCCAGAGACGTCATTCGATCCCGGGCCAAGAACCGCATCTTACCCTGGGCGCGGCTGTTCAGGAGGGCCTGGATTCGGGCCGTGAACAGATCTTTGTTGATCGGAAAGCGCGTTCCATTCTCGACCGGTAGAATCACAATTCGAGGAATGCCCGGACTGAAGTTTTTGATTTCCGGAGTCGCCAACAGGCTTCGAGCCATCTTATCCGTGACCGTAACCAAGTCCTGAGATTCAATTCCCGTGCCCGCGACAAATCCCTGTTCATCGGCCTTCATGACCGTGACCGGTACGCCGGACGGGTTCTGAACGCCCGAAGCGCATCCGGTAACAACGGCCGCCACCAGACACCCGCCAACGAATCGATAAAACGACTGCTGCATACGCGCGCAATCAAATGCAACCAAGCCGGTTGGTCAACGATGGAACTTTGATATGGCCCGGGGGCTCACAAGACGGGCGCACCTTCTAAACCAAACGGAAGCGAAGCGCGCATCCCATCCCCCGTTCTAGGGGGTATGATGTTTCTATCCAAGATGACTTGTCATGAAAGACCAGCGGCCTATAATGCTTGCACCGAAATGAAACGTGATCCACTCAAACAGTTTACCGCCCTCCGTGAATCGTTGTCGAAGCGGAAGGCGGCTTTGGAATCCGAGCTAGCCGGTATCAATGCCGCCCTCGGAGTCGCCGCCAGCTCTCTGGCCTTACGTACCCGTCGCGCGCAGAACACCATGTCGCTGAAAGAGGCTGTTCTCGCTGCTACTAAGAACAAGGCGCTGCCGAAGGCAGAGATTCTGGAAGCAGTCACAAAACTGGGATATCGGTTTGCCGCCAAAGATCCCATGAATTCGCTAAACACCCTGTTGTACACCGATAAGCAGATCAAGAACAGCGGTGGTAAGTTCGGGCCGGCCTAGGATCTGGCTCAGAGCGACGCTAGCCCGCCTTCATCGGCGGGCTTTTTCGTCCCCTCGGTCCGCTTCCTCTCCAAAGTATGCTCGCTCGACGTGTCATTCCTTGCCTCGATGTCCATGACGGCCATGTCACTCGCGGCGTCCAATTCGGGGTTGCGGAGGCCGGTGGGCTTAAGAACGTGGGTGATCCCGTAGAGCTGGCAGTCCGGTACAATGATCAAGGCGCTGACGAGATGGTCTTCTTCGATATCACGGCTAGCGCACACGGCCGGGCCACGATGGTGGACGTCATTGAGCGCACGGCCGATCGTTGCTTTATGCCGCTGACCGTCGGCGGGGGAATTCGTTCCCTCGATGATATGAGTGCCTTGCTCCTGGCGGGAGCTGATAAAGTTAGCCTTAATTCGTCCGCACTGAAAGACCCAGAATTAATTCGCCGGGGTGCCGAGAAATTTGGCAGTCAGTGTATTGTAGTGGCCGTTGACGCAAAACGGACCGCGCCCGACCGATGGACCGTATTCGCCAAAGGGGGGCGAGAGGACACGGGACGCGATGCTGAAGTTTGGGCCGAGCAAGCCGTCGGCTTTGGGGCCGGGGAGTTGGTAATGAATTCGATCGATGCCGACGGGACTCGCCAAGGTTTCGACCTCGAACTTACCCGACGAGTCAGTCAACGCGTCTGCGTGCCGGTGGTCGCGAGTGGTGGCGCGGGAACATTGCAACACATGGCCGAGGTGTTACTCACTGGGCATGCAGATGCCGTATTGGCGGCAAGTATCTTCCACTTTCGCCATTTCACCGTCGATCAGGTCAAAGATTATCTTCATCGCCAAGGTATCCCGGTCAGACTCCGCACTCTCTGATGAACTCAATTACTCAATCCGCCTGGCTCCCGATTGTAATGCTCGTGGCCAGCAACGTGTTTATGACGGTCGCTTGGTATGGGCATTTGAAACACAAATCGGCCCCGCTCATCTTCGCCATCATGGTCAGCTGGGGGATCGCTTTTTTCGAGTATGTGATCCAGGTGCCGGCCAACCGTTGGGGTAGCAACACGTTTACGCCCTATCAGCTCAAGATTTTGCAGGAAGTTATTACACTCGTCGTTTTTGTGATCTTTGCCTTTGTGTATTTCCAAGCTCGACCGCAATGGAATCACTTCGCGGCTTTCACGTGCCTCTTGGGCGCGGTTATTTTCGGATTTATGCCGTCGCAATAACGATCATCCACTTCTAGTAGTTATGACATTTATCGATCAACTGAAGTGGAACGCCGACGGGCTGCTCCCCGCCGTCGTCCAAGACTCAACGGACGGTCGGGTATTGATGTTAGCGTGGATGAATCGTGCTGCGGTGGAGAAGACGGTTTCGACTGGGCAGACGTGGTTTTGGAGTCGCTCGCGCCAACGGTTTTGGATGAAGGGAGAAAGCAGTGGTCATGTTCAACGGGTGAAACGCATTTCTTTCGACTGCGACGGTGACACACTCTTGATCCAGGTGGAGCAAGTCGGCCCTGCCTGCCATGAAGGTTACCGGAGTTGTTTCTATCGTCAGGTCGAGCCTGACGGACTTGGCTGGAAGATCACGGAGGCTCAACTTGAATCCCCAGAAAAAATGTACGGTAAGAGCTGACCGCATGCTCGAGCCTGCCACCTCGTGAAACGTTTGTTGACGCTTACCACTGAACCTTTGGACGAGTCCCGCCTCGTTTCCCAGCGCCATATTTCAGCCGGTAGCGGAGCGGTCTGCAGCTTTGTGGGAATCGTTCGCGCGCATGAAGAGGGAGCCGTCATCGAGGCGTTGGAGTATGAGGCGTTCGAGCCAATGGTGCGACGCCAGTTCGACCTTTTATTTGAGGACCTCGCCCGGCGTTGGCCCGCTATCGAATCAGTGCGCCTCATCCATCGATTAGGTTGCGTCCCGGTCAACCAGTCTAGCTTATGGGTGGAAGTGGTCGCCCCTCATCGGGCCGAAGCGTTTGCCGCTTGCCAGTGGTTGATTGATGAGATGAAGCGTCTCGTCCCCATTTGGAAGCGACCAACGACCTCAAAGCAACCAGGCGTGGTCCCTTCAGCCACTTAATTTGAGAAAACTTCGATTTGACGCACCGCGTTTAGCCACTATTAACTCTGCCGGTCAACATGATCACCACTCGTCCAGACATGATGAATGTCGTCTCTCAGTGCGCCCACAAGCGCACGCTAGCGATTCATTCCTGGGTGACAGACGGGAATGCGGGCAAGTGGGAAACTTCTGAGTAATCCAAAACTCACAATATCTTTTTCAAGAACCCACGATTGCCCGGCAATCGTGGGTTTTTTTGTTTACCCACCGTTGAGCCGATCAAGTTGAAGCGACCCGATAACACTGAAAGGAACTGAACATGAACACACACAACTTTGGCGCACTACCCGGGGACACTCCCTGGCAATTTGCCCAATTCCTGGAGCCTGCCATCCCCTTTAGTCGGACGGCGGAAACTGAATTGAACGCCTCAAAAACCGCCTTCTGCGAGACGCTCTGGCCGGAGTCTCCACGCCAACGTTGATCGGTCCGATCCGTCGCGCCGCCAACGA
>DLVS01000287.1 GCA_003445095.1 Verrucomicrobiales bacterium | reverse complement strand
GTCGCCTTGGTAGGCCTTTACCCTACCAACTAGCTAATCCGACTTCGGCTCATCCATCGACGCGAGGTCTTGCGACCCCCGCTTTCCCCCGAAGGGCGTATGCGGTATTAGCCAATCTTTCGACTGGTTATTCCCCATCATTGGGCAGATTCCGAAGCATTGCTCACCCGTTCGCCGCTCGTCAGCACGTATTGCTACGCCTGTTACCGCTCGACTTGCATGTGTTAGGCACGCCGCCAGCGTTCAATCTGAGCCAGGATCAAACTCTTCACTTAAAGATATCGACTCTTCAGTAAAGGAGTATCCAAAGGGCCCATTGCTGGACTTTTTGGTACTCGGTTAATGCCTCCAAAAGATGCATTGACGCGAGTCCCCACACAAATTACCTGCAAATTTTTAGACAGCACTACGGCCGCTGGGGCCGCAGAAGGGGGCGGAATTATAGGCCTGAGCCGCATTCCGTCAACCTTTGTATTCAGACACTTAATCACCCACCGCGAGAACCGCGGAGGTCATTGGTGCGTGAGGGCGCGCATTATAGGGAGGGAATCTGGCCTGTCAACGCACTGTCATGAGATCGCCTGGATTTCGCGTAACTATTTGATTTTATTTAAATTATAGTTCCTGCTGGAAACCCGGGAATTGATCAAATCTGCGCCAACTGGCTGGAATCCCGCCCTTCAGCCCTGTTGCAGCGCAACCCAGCGGAATTTGTGCTTGCCGACCTGGATCAGGAACTTGCCCGTCGGCAATGCATGATCCCGCCCGGCCACTTTGGCCAGGGATTCGGCGCTGTCACCAATCCGCACCGCACCCTGGTCGATCATGCGATTGCCATCCGAGGTGCTGGCCACCAGCCCGGCATTCTTGAGCACGTTCGCCAGGCGCTGCGGGGATCCGTCGGTAGTTAGAATCACGTGCTCTATCTGTTCCGGCACGTGGCCCTGCTGGAACCGCGCGATGAAGGCGTCGCGCGCACGCGCGCCGGCTCCGGCTCCGGCTCCGTGGAAACGGTCGACGATCTCCACGCCAAGTTCGAACTTGACGTCGCGCGGGTTGCGTCCCGCGGCGATCGAGGCGCGCAGCGCGGCAACCTCGGCCAGCGGACGAAAAGACAGCAACTCGAAATAGCGCCACATCAGCTCGTCGGAGATCGACATGAGCTTGCCGAATTGCGTGTCCGCCGGCTCGTTGATGCCGACATAGTTGCCGAGAGACTTGGACATCTTGTTGACGCCGTCGAGACCCTCGAGCAGCGGCATCGTCATGACGATCTGCGGCTCCTGTCCGTAGCTCTCCTGCAGCTGCCGCCCGACCAGCAGGTTGAATTTCTGGTCGGTGCCGCCGAGCTCGACGTCGCTCTTCAGCGCAACTGAGTCATATCCCTGCACCAGTGGATAGAGAAACTCGTGGATGGCGATCGGCTGGTTGCTCTTGTAGCGCTTGGCGAAATCGTCGCGCTCGAGCATGCGGGCCACGGTGTGGCGACCCGCGATTTCGATCAGGCCCGCCGCGTTCATCGCGCCAAACCACCGGGAATTGATGTCCACGCGGGTCTTCGCCGGATCCAGGATCTTGAAGATCTGCTCCTGGTAGGTCTTGGCATTGGCAGCAACCTGCTCGGGAGTCAGTGGCGGCCGCGTCGTGTTGCGCCCGGTCGGATCGCCGATCATCCCGGTGAAGTCGCCGATCAGGAACGTGACCTCGTGACCGAAGGACTGGAACTGGCGCATCTTGTTGATGAGTACCGTGTGTCCCAGGTGCAGGTCGGGCGCGGTCGGATCGAAGCCCGCCTTGATGCGCAGCGGTTTGCCGCGCGACAGCTTCTTCACGAGCTCCGCTTCCACCAGCACCTCGCTGGTTCCACGCATCAGCTCGGCAATCTGATCCTTCATTTCCTCGTTCATGTCCGCGATTCTTCAGATGGGAAAATACTAGGGATTCGCAGAGTTTCCATACCGCGGTCACATCCCGACCTCGCATGGATTGACCCTTTGTCGATCCGTCGGTTACGTTGTATAGATCGTGCCGTTCTTCATCAAGTCCGCCATCCCGGGTCTATCGACCCGCAGCGCCTGGAAACTCCAAATCGCCCTGCTCGTCCTCGTCGGCGTGCTCGTCAGCGTGCCGCGCGAAGCGGAACTCAAGGCGCAGGTTACTCAGCCCCAGGCGTCTCCCGCGGCAGCACCGCCCGCGCCACCGGCTCCGCAACAGGCCAACGTAGCCTTCTCGACCATCGAAGTGGTGGTTCGCCGCAACGATACGATGGACCAGCTGTTCCGCCGCTTCGAACTGAACCTCGCCGACCTGGCGACGTTGCGGGGTCTGCCCGAGCTCCGCACCCAGTTCGACCGCCTGAAGCCCGGGGAGCTGCTGCGCTTCACGCACCATGAAGGCGAACTGGTCGGGATCGAGCGCAAGTTGTCGGACAGCGAAACGCTCAAAGTCACGCGCGACGAGAACGGGTTCAGCAGCAATGTGCTGGAGAATCCGCTGGAGATCCACACGCGGACCGCCAGCGCCACCATCGACAGCTCGCTGTTCCAGGCTGTGGCAGAGGCCCGGCTCGATGACCGCGTGGCGTTCGAACTGGCCGAGATCTTTCAATACGACATCGATTTCGTACTCGACATCCAGCCGGGCGATCGTTTCACGGTCGTCTACGAGGAAGTGTTCCAGGACGGCGTGCGGCTTCGCACCGGCAATGTGCTGGCGGCGAAGTTCGTCAACGATGGACGCGAGTACCGCGCGGTGCGCTACGTCGACGAGCAGGGGCACGGCGAGTACTTCAGTCCGGACGGCAGGAGTCTGCGCAAGGCCTTCATACGTGCTCCCGTGCAGTTCTCG
>DLVS01000795.1 GCA_003445095.1 Verrucomicrobiales bacterium | reverse complement strand
CGGGAACCAACACGCGATGATGGACGAGATTGCGCAAGCTTTCGCCCACCCATACCTGGCCCGCGTACTTCTCACCCAGTGCGTTTCCACGGAAGACATGCAAGCCGCTCAGCGCATTGAAATGCTCAGCGGATTCATTGTTGAAGACCCGCGGTGGAGGTGTCAGCGGGAAGACTCGCCCCACGTCTCCGGCGGGAAGGCAATCTTGCAACACGTCGCTGGCCGATAGCGTCGGATTGCGAGCCAGAAAGTGGTCGGGAAACACTTCATGCCGCACGGGAATGGTATTCCAGGAGAGGAACCGATGGCCCCAATCGTCGCGCGAGTGGCCGAACTGACTCCGCCCAGCCAGCGACTCGAACTCCCCGGTGTCGGGACGAAAACGAAAGTCTCGCCCGCGGATCGACACACTTTTCTTGGCAGTGGAGCCAGATGGATTCGAGTTTCCGGCGGCCGCCTTGGCTTCACCCGGGACCAAGTCACCCACCCACTTGATTTCGCCGTCGCTGCGCCCATTGGCCCCATAAACCCAACCGTCGAGGCCCCAGAAAAGTCCATTGGCCCGGAGCTGTTGATTGCCAGTGCCAAATCCGGTGAACAGAATTCGCCGTTCGTCCGCTCTGCCGTCGCCGTCAGTGTCGCGCAGAAACCACAAGTCGGGTGCAGCCGTCACCAGCACGCCGCCATTCCAGGGCAACACCGAATTGGGAAAGGGCAACCGGTCGGCGAACAGGCTCGAACTCTCGTAACGCCCGTCCTGGTCGCGGTCCTCTAACTGGCGGATGGCGCCACCGCCCATGGCATTGGGATAATCCCGCATCTCGGCGACGAACATTCGTCCGTCGGCATCCCAAGTGAGCGCGACCGGGCTGCTCACCTGCGGCTCCGCGGCAGCCAGTTCGGCCATCAATTGTTCATCGGCGAGGTGAAACGACGCCAGTTCGGCAGCGGGCGACAACGGTCCGGCCAGCCCTCCTGAGAAACCAATCCGGGCAACGAACGCCAACACTGCCAAGCCGAGTGCGCGACAGCAGCCAATGGCCGGCCCATTAACGATCTGCCTTGCAGTAGTTCGAGCCCGGGCGCGCCGGAACACAGGACGCATTTGTGGCACCAGAAAGACGGCTCTAACGAGTTCCGGCAAGCAAGAAGCCCGTTGGATAGGAGGCGACGTGAGACTCCGTGTTTCTGTCCGAGCGCCACGTGCTAGCTGCGAGTTTCACCTCGCCCCCATCTAAATCCGCGGCGCGGGTGAAGTTGGCAACAGGAAGGCAAGTGAAGCGTGGCACGCCTAAAATGAGCCAGCCTCCACAGGCGAAACGCTTCCCCTCGTTCGCTGCAGAGACGTTCACGAGCCAGAAGGGATTGAATGGGGCCGCGGTGGAACGGCGGCCCTACCAGGACGCGGGAAAGGATCTCCATCAAAACCGCGGCGCAGAGTTAGGTGTCGGGATCCTATTCTACCGCCGCGCGGCCGCGTTGTCGGTAACGAGTCGATCCGTTCAGGGTGATTCCTGCGCCAGTTCGCGAAGCAATTCCACCGCCACGTCCGCGATCCGTTCGCCCGTGCCAGGTTCCGCGTAACTATGGAATCCCGTCCAAACTTGGTAGCCACCCAACTTGTGGCCCTCGAAATTAGGCAAATATCCGATCCAATCATTCGCGAGTTCGGCGACGTAGGTGTAGCGGAAAGGTGAGCGGTTCTTGATGTCGATTCCCAACTGAGTGAAGTACTCCGCGGGCACGCCCACCAAAGCGAGGTCACCGATGCGTAGGGCTTGCACCCAAGTTTCGCGTTCTTCGCCCTGCTGCTTCGCCAATGCGCGCCGCATGTTGGCGAAAACTTTCCGAATGATTTCATCGTGGGGTGGTCCCGCGTATTTTTGAACGTAGCGGACGACGGCCGCTTCTTCGGCGGCTTCGTCGAACTGCCGCACCCGAAACTTCACGAGGCGTTTTCGCGCGGCTAGCCGGGAGACTTCCCGAACTTGGGCGCGTTGCAGCGTGTCGAAGACCGATGTTTTGAGGCGCCGCACACATTCGTCGCCAGAGAGGTCGAGGTTGTGCGTCGAGCCGCTGGCGCCTTCGAGAAACAAGGTGACGCCGCCAAGCTGAGACTCCAGTTCTTGAGCGGCCAGACCGTAAATGCTCGGAGAACGGCGTCCGGGAGTTCGTGTCCCGATCGTGTGCGTGCTGTGGTTAAAGAGCAGTGCCTGGAGCTGATCGTTAGGACCCCGAAAGGCGAACACGGGCAACTCAGGATCGAACGGCCCAGTGGCACGGACCACGTTGGTACGGGGACCAATCCAATAAACTTGGCCGTCGCTCAGGAGCAGCCGGCTATTCTGGCCCACGGTCCGTTCCTCTCCTAAAGCGAACCACAATCGGCTCTCCGCAAGATTTGCCTTCGCTTGGGTTACGGCCCGAACAATCGCCCCCTGGACTTGCCGCGTGAACTCATCCTCCGGGCCGTAGTCGTGGACCCGCATGGTGCTCGGTGCGTGATGGGTGTGGGTGCAGTTGATCAGGACGTGCTCCGAAGGGATGCCCAAGGTCGACGAAATCTCCGCGATCACCGGGTCCAAGGTTTGTCGCGTCATCATCAAAACATCACACGCGACCAAAGCGAGTTGAGTCGCATCTTTCTCGATCACCAAAGCGACGCAGCGAAGTTCGCCCTCTTGGCCACTGGCCTTGCCCGCGGTGATGCCACCGGCGATGACTTGTGCGTCGTCGGCCTGAAGCGTGACGGCGGCGGCACCCACCCGCAGGGGAGCACCCTCGGCGTGCCAAACGAACGCAAGCGCGACAAATAAGAAGCCGCTCCACACACAGAGCAGCCGTTGCCCGTGCCACAGTAACATAGTCTTCACCAAAGGACCCTGCTCCCGGAGGTCGTTCGGGGTCAATTGAGCGGTCGGGCTGCGCGTGACCGATAACAGATTGGGGCTGGCATCCGGCGACTAGCGGGAAGGCAACGCGTAGAATTGTTCCCGTCCGTCATCGTGATAGGCTGCAGCGCAGCAGCCCTCCATGAGCAGGAGACGAGGTAACGAGGCTCTGACTTCTATTGCCCCGTCTCGCGAACACTCGCCGGGGATCGAGATGAACTCTGTCTGACGTCGTCTCCTACGAAGTTCATGGTCCCGATCCATGTCCGGATTCTGGAAACTTATGCTACCCAAAAATGTTCGCCGATGGAAAAAAGGGGGCAGCGCTCCCCAGCACTGCCCCCTTCAACCTATGCGTACCATCTGGCAGTGAACCCGGACTGTAAGCCCAGAATCCTGTCCGCCAGAACATCCATCTCCAACCCACACAACTGACCGGGCTGGAGGAATTTTGTTCGAAACTTTTTTGCTCAAGTGCGAGCAAGATCGGCGTGGTCCTAGGAACCCACTGCACTGGGTAGCAGGCGGGCCGAGGATACCCACCGCCTCAATCGGGAAAATGGCCACCCATTTCCAAACCGAGCCCCGCTAATTATGTCGCCTCGTCTGGAGTTCGACCCAAGGTTAACGGCGATGCGCTCCGCAAAACGCTCTTGGCTTCGTCGCCTCCGGTGGTCACTGACAATTCTGGCCGGTCTCCTCCTCCTGGGCGCGGCGTCGACATTCACTGCGGTGGATCAGACCCTGGCGCCGCGACCGGGCGGACAGCCCCAGGTGTCCAAATCCCAATCCACGAATTTTCGGGCCGGCTTCGGACGTGCGACCCTCACCCCCAAAGTGGGCGCGGTGGTGGATCGTCCCGAAGCCGGAGAGTTCCGGTCGGTCCCACTCGCCGGGTATGGGGATCGTCATGGCCAGCCCGCGACGGGAGTTCATGATGAAGTATGGGTCAAAGCGGTCGCCTTCGCGGCCGGAGGTTCGACGGGCGTCGTCGTCTCGGCCGACGCCCTTATCATTCCTCGGGAGGTTGCAGAGAGTACGGCGGCTAATCTGGCTGGCACTCACGGATTGCGGCGAGATCAGATCTGCTTCAGCGCGACCCACACCCATTGCAGTCTCGGTGGCTGGGGGCAGCGATTTGTGGGAGAAGCGTTCGCCGGCCCGTTCAATCCCGGTATCCGAACCTGGTTCGCGCAGCAATTGGCAGCCGCGGCAACCAATGCCCTGGGCGACCTCCAATCGGCTTCGCTTGGCGCGGGCCGATTCGACGCCACCAATTGGGTGAGAAATCGCCTGGTTGGCGACCGCGGCCAAGTAGATCCCGGCTTCAGTCTGCTTTACGCCAAGCAAGCTGATGGCGACACGGCGGTCATCGGCAGTTACAGCGCGCATGCGACGGTACTGGGCAGCAAGGTCATGCAATTCAGTGCCGATTATCCGGGCGTGTGGCAGCGCACCCTCGAAGGCGCGGGAATCAAGTTGGCGGTTTTCGTCGCGGGTGGAGTGGGCAGCCACGGTCCGCGGGTGTCGCCGGGCGGCTTCGAAGGAAGCGAAGTCATGGGACGAAGTCTGGCTGAAGAGACCCTCCGACGACTGCCTGGAATAACGAA
>DLVS01000180.1 GCA_003445095.1 Verrucomicrobiales bacterium | reverse complement strand
AATTCCGAATTTGGCTTCGACTACCTTCGCGACAATGGCATGGCGACCACGCAGGAGGAACAAGTCCAACGGGGACATTATTTCGCGATCATCGATGAAGTAGATTCGATCCTGGTCGATGAGGCTCGCACGCCGCTGATCATTAGCGGCCCGGCGGTTGTTTCGGTCGAGCACCAGTATGTCCAATGGAAGCCTGCGATCGAAAGACTGGTCGGCGCCCAGCGCGATCTCTGTAACCGCTTTCTGCGCGAAGCCGAAGGCTTGCTCAAAGAACTACGACCGGAAGATGGCGCTAACGTCAAGAACGCCGCCGACCTTCAACAACAGATCGCCGCGCTGCTCTATAAGGTGAAACTCGGCCAGCCGCGCTCCGCCGGTTTGCTGCGATTGTTCGAGGATCCGGCCAACCAAAAGCTGGTGCAAGGCTATGAAATGAGCTTGCACGCCGACCAATCCAAGAAACAGCTGTACGCGGAAAAGGAGCAGTTGTTCTTTGCCATCGAAGAAAAGTCCCATGAGGCGGACTTAACGGAGAAAGGGCGTGAATTTATGGCCCCGAACAATCCGGATGGCTTCATGCTACCCGACCTCCCAACCCTTTACAGCCAGATCGATACGGACACCTCCCTGGAACTCCAAGCTCGCCTCGAAAAGAAGGGTAAGCTGCAGCAGGAGTTTGAGGAACGAGCCCAAGTCATCCATGCGATTGCGCAGTTGCTCAAGGCGTATTGCCTGTACGAGAAAGACGTCCAATACGTCGTCCAGGACAATAAGGTCATCATCGTTGATGAGCATACTGGTCGCCTCATGACCGGCCGTCGCTGGTCCGATGGCTTGCACCAAGCGGTCGAAGCAAAAGAGGCCGTGTCTATCGAACGCGAGACCCAAACTCTCGCCACCATCACGATCCAGAACTACTTCCGGTTGTACCAGAAACTGGCCGGCATGACCGGCACTGCCGAGACCGAGGCACAGGAATTTCACGACATCTATAAGCTGGGGGTCATGACGATTCCCACCCACCGAATCAACATCCGCAAGGACCGGAACGATTCGGTGTACAAGACGCGGCGGGAAAAATTTGAGGCGGTGGTCAAAGAAATCAAAGAGCTGCACGCGCAAGGACGGCCAATCCTGGTGGGCACAATCTCGGTGGATACTTCCGAGATGTTGAGCCGCATGCTGAAACGCGAAGGAATCGTTCATTCCGTTCTTAATGCCAAGTACCACGAGCAAGAGGCCGAAATCGTGTCGCGTGCCGGTCAAAACGGTTCCGTCACCATCGCCACCAACATGGCTGGGCGCGGCACCGATATTAAATTGGGGCCGGGAGTCCCCGAGGTAGGCGGGCTCCACGTGCTGGGAACGGAACGCCACGAATCGCGCCGCATCGACCGACAGCTTCGCGGACGCTGCTCCCGCCAAGGCGACGCCGGTTCGTCGCACTTCTTCATTTCCCTTGAAGACGATTTGATGCGGTTGTTCGGTTCAGACCGTATTACCCGCATCATGGAACGAATGGGGCTTGAAGAAGGACAGGAACTGGAGCACCCGCTCTTGAATCGCTCGATTGAGCAGGCGCAAAAGCGAGTCGAGCAACACCATTTCCAGCAACGCAAACGCACTTTGGAATATGACGACGTGATGAATAAGCAGCGCGAAGTCATCTACGGCTTCCGCAACGAGGTGATCCAGTCCAACGACGTCCGAGACCGCCTCATGGACATCATGGAAGAGATCGTCCTCCTTAAAGTGCAGGAGTTCACTGAGAGCGAGAGCGATCCGGCGGAATGGAATATTCGGGGATTGTCCGACTGGGTGAACATGAATTTCCCGTTGGGATTGAAGGACGAAGAGTTTGTTCGGGCCGCCCGCACGGGAAAACATCTGCCAGTTTCGGGATCGATGTTCGACGGCTTGTCGGAAAGCCAGTTCAGCCTGTTCGAAAATATCAGCAAAACGGTCCGCGACGCTTACGACCTTAAAGTCAGCCTCGAGCGTCCGGAGATGCTGGCCAGCCTCGAGCGTTATACCATCTTGAGCGCGATCGATCGGCTATGGCAGGAGCATCTTTACTCGATGGATTCTTTGCGGAGCTCGATTCACCTGCGGCAATACGCCCAGCGCGATCCGCTCATCGAATACAAAGCAGAAGCCTTCAAGCTATTTGATGAGCTGATGGTCAATGTCAAAACCGAGGTGTGTCACAACATCTTCCGCAGCGCGAGCAGCTTGATGGCATTTGAGCAATTCCTGCACAATTTGCCCAAGGTTACGACCCACCAATCACTCCCGGCCTTCGGCGACGGAGCAGCCAGCGCGGGTCCGGAATCGAGCGAAGCGGCGAGTGTGGTCAGCGAAGCCAATCAAGTACTGGCAAAGGCGCGCCCAGTGAAAGCGATCCCGCGGGTTGGCCGGAATGACCCCTGCCCTTGCGGCAGCGGCAAAAAGTACAAGAACTGCTGCGGAAAATGACCCAGTCTCCGAGACAGACTGGACTGGAACCGGTGTCATTTCCCTGCCCGGCCTTGACGCCGCTCGCGCAAGGTTAGAATCGCCGGCAATACCGTTAAGCCTGCGATCATGCAGGTGGCAGTGCCGAGAGCCATGACGAATCCGAGGCTCAGGATCCCTTGGTGCTTTGCCAATACCAAACTCCCAAAGCCGGCAATTGTTGTCAGCCCGGATACCAGAACAGCCTTCCCCGTGCTTTTGGCGAGGATGGACGGGTGACGTTCCTCGGCGAAGCGATTGAGAATGTGTATGCCGTTAGTGACTCCGATGCCGATCACCAACGGGAGCATCATGACGTTGGCGGGATTGAAGGAGACCCCCGTGAAGCCCATGAGTCCCACGACCCAAAGCGCACCGAGCGCCACCGGAACTAAAGCGAGAATGATGCTGGAGATTCGACGGAAATGCAGCCCCACCAATAAAACGATGGCCGCCAACGCCCAACCGGCCGCTTCGACGTACGACTGCTTCAACAGCTCAGTATAGTAGTACATTTGTACCGGCGCTCCGGTGACTTTCGGGGCGATTTCACGTAATCCTTCGACGAAGGCTGCCTGGGGTACGCGGTCCCAAACATTGGTTCGAGGATACACCTGAAGCAGCAATTGGCCTTGAACCCCAATGAAACGATTTCGGAGTGCCGGTGGGAGATCCCCTGGGCGCAAACCGCCCGAGTCACTCTGCGTTTGCAACGCTCCGATGGTGTCTCGTAGGTCACTAAATAGCGCCTGCTGAAAGGCGCCCAATTGGCGAGCCTTCTGTTCTTGCTCGGCCTCGCTACCCCGAAACATCTCAGTGCGAAATTCCCCAAGCGCCGCCCGCAACGACAACATGTCCTTCAAGAGATTCGTTTTTCCTCGCGCCGCGACTTCATCGGCCGCGAGACCCAAGTAGCCTTGGAGGCTCCAGAGCGTCTGACTGAGATCATGCACGTCGACTGCTCGCGGATCTGGTTGCACGAAGTCGATCGGCTCGGTCGTTCGCCGAACCTGCCGAATCCAGTCAAGTTTCGCTCCAGGGTCGGCGGCTAGGTACGAGGCCATCGATTCGACGGAACCCACCGTCGGCTGATTCCTCAAACGAGCTTCCAGCGCCGTCGCTTCGGCCAAATTCGTCGCCATGACGGCCCCAAAAATCACCGACTTTTCAGCCGAATGGACCAGCTTGTGCTCGAACTGCACGGAGGGAGGATAAGCGCATCGATGCCGCCGGAGATTGTAGTCGAAGTGGACTCGACGGGCACTTAGTGCCGCCCCAACGGTCAGTGCCGCGGCAATGCCCAGGACCGTCCACGGGCGCTCCAGCCATAGGCGTTCGAGACGAGCCCGAAACTCCGGGGATTCTGCGCGTCGGGCCGCAGCCTTGTGTGTTCGGTGCCGCTGGGGAGAGCCGCTTTTGTGACGCTTGAGCAACCAGGCTGGCAGCAGAGTCAGCATCGGAATTAACGAGATAACCAAGCCTCCCCCGCAGATAATACCCATCTCACGGATGCCCCGAAAATCGGTGATCGCCATGGCGGCAAATGCCCCAGCGGTGGTAAGACAGCCTGTAAAAATGCCTTTGCCAGTGAAAACCATCGCAGTCGTCACGGCCTCTCTCTCCGAGTGGCCCCCTTGCAACTCTTCCTCGAAACGGGTGATCAGATGGACGCCGAAATCGATCGCGAGCCCGATCAGCATCGGCACGAACGTAATTGTGAGAATGTTCAAATGCCCCACCGTGGCGGTGGTGAAGGCCATCGTGTAACCGAGGCCGACAATCAGGCAGGCGGTGGCCTTGAGCGGGCGGCCGACCTGTCGGTACCCGAAAATGAAAATCAGCGCGACCAGCACCAAGGAAAAAATTGTCGCGCGGGTCGAATCGGTCTGGCTCTGGACCATTTCGTCAAAATCCAAGACACTTTCCCCCGTCACCCCGGCGTTCACGCCTC
>DLVS01000609.1 GCA_003445095.1 Verrucomicrobiales bacterium | reverse complement strand
TACCCTGACCTGCCGCGCCGGCCGCAACGCCCCCCTGAGCACCGGCGTGAAGCTTCTCGACCGCCACTGGTACCTGGTGTCCGCCAGCTACGATGCAGCAAGCCAAGAACTGGTTGTGGCGCAGGAGCCCACCCTGGATTACGGCTTCAGACCCACGAATGCCGAAGTACATGCGAAACTCGGCGCCGAGATCGGCACTGGCGGCGCTTTTCGGCTGGCTGCGTGGAACGACGGCAAATCTGCCGCCGCACACTTCAACGGCAAGATCGACAGCCCGCGCGTCGCCGTGGGTTTGAGTCGGGGGGCCGACCGGCAGCAGCTGCGCGACGACCCCTTGGATGGCGCCACCGTCGCCGCCTGGGATTTCTCACGCGGCATCGAAGGTATCCACGTAACGGACGTATCCGGCAGTGGATATCATGGGCGTACTTTCAACCTGCCGACACGCGCGATGACCGGCTGGAACTGGGATGGCAGCGAGTTCGACTGGAACAAGAAGCCGGCCCATTACGGCGCCATCCATTTTCACGACGATGATCTTTATGACTGCGGATGGGCAACGGACTTCACCGTAACACTGCCGCCCGCACTAAAGAGCGGCATCTATTGCGTTCACCTGACGCAAGGCGACCTCGAGGAATTCGTGCCAATCTTTGTCCGTCCGAAACGCGGCAGCTCGACGGCGCGGCTCGCTCTGCTGATCCCCACTGCCAGCTACTGGGCCTATGCCAACCAGCAGATGATCTCCAGCTGGTCGTTCGACGAACTGACGTCGGGAAAGTTTGCCACCTTCAACGCCGTCGACCGTTTCCTGGAAGAGCACCCCGGATTCGGCATGTCCACCTATGATCTCCACAGTGATGGCAGCGGAGTCACCTATGTTTCGCGCCTTCGCCCCGTCCTGAACATGCGGCCGAAGACCGAGCTTTGGCAGTTCAACGCTGATACCCATGTTACCGATTGGCTGGAAGCCAAGGGCATCGATTACGATGTCATTACCGATGACGATCTCCACACCGAGGGCTTGGCTCTCCTGCAGCCCTATACCTGCGTCATGACCGGGACCCATCCTGAATATTATACGACACGGATGCTCGACGCCGTCCACGCTTATACCGGTAGTGGTGGAAGGCTGGTCTACCTGGGGGCCAACGGATTCTATTGGCGGGTGGCCTATCATGAGGCCCTGCCCGGGGTCATGGAGCATCGGCGGGCCGAAGACGGCATGCGCGGCTGGATCTCAGAGGGCGGCGAGTACTACATGAGTTTCAACGGCGAATTGGGTGGGCTCTGGCGTCGGCTGGGCCGTGCACCGAACAAGCTTGTCGGCGCCGGGTTCACTGCGCAAGGCTTCGACCATTCAAGCCACTATGTCCGGCGGCCAGAAAGCTTCGATCCGCGTGCCGCCTTCATTTTTGAAGGCATCGGTGCAACCGAACGGATCGGCGATTTCGGCACCATCGGTGGCGCCGCCGCCGGCTGGGAGGTCGACCGCGCCGACTTGGCACTCGGCACGCCGCCGCACGCGCTGATCGTCGCCGAAGCGACGGAATTTCCCGCCAGCTATCACTGGGTAAAGGAGGAAATGAACCACACCCATTCCGCGGTGAACGGCGACACCTGTCCCTTGGTGCGCTGCGACATGTTGTTCTTCGAGACTCCGAGGGGTGGCGCGGTATTCTCGACCAACTCGATCGCCTGGGCAGGATCACTGTCGCATGCATGTTACCAGAACAACGTCAGCCGGATCACCGAAAACGTGATCCGGCGCTTCATCGACCCGACGCCGATCGGCGAATGCCGGTAGGAGAGGCTTTCGAAAGCCGCCAGGCTCAATCACCCTGGCGGACAAGCCCGGTCATTTCTGCGTTGTCGCCTACGCCATCACACGCTTTCGCGCGGTCGCGCCGCCCTTTGCCGAATTCGCCCTCAATCGGGGCGGGCGTCGCCCTTGGCACCCGCCGGACCATCCGATTTCTTGTCGGCTGACGGGCCGTCCCGTTCCTTGTCGTCATCGCTCGGCTCCGCCGCGGTGCTCGATGATGGCGGGGCGCCGGCGGCCGTTGTCACGTCGCCAATATCACCGACCGAAGCATCCGCATTCGGACCTTCGACCGATACGCTTTGCCCGCCTCCGGCCTGTGCACCCTTGCCCTTGCCGCCGGGCTGGACATTGATCAGCCCGTCGATGACGTCGACCTTCAGGCTGAGGGTATTGGCGATCGTCGCGCTGGGCACGATATGGATGAGCAGTTCGGTTCCGCGAATTCCGATTGTCGCCACTGGAGTCTTCAGCACGACATCCTGGTCGGGCACGCCGTTGGACGTGTAGTGGAAAGTTCCCGATTGGAGCTCGATGATCGCCGCCGTCTGCTTCCCTTCCGGATCGAACACGTACTTCGACAGCACGAGTTCGCTCTCGGGCTCCAGGCTCATCTGCGAGCCGTCGATGAAGGCCAGTTCGACGGTCGAGTCGGTTTCCGTGCGAAGCGCCTCATCCTGGACCAATTCGTCACTGACCTTGACCGGAAGTTCGGATCCACCCGGCGGACTCCGGAATGCAGAATTGACGATATTTGTCACCTGCGCGATCGGGGCAGCCTCGGCATCCACGGCGATTGCCGCAATCGCCGAAAATGCGAAGACGGAACCGGCCAAACCACCTAGCCACATTTTCATGACATTTCCCTCCGGACCCATGGGCCCAATTCGACTCGCCGACGCTCCAACCTCGGCTATTCAAAAATGATGCTCGACCCATCATCGTGTAAGGTCAAGCAACACTTCTTTTCATCCTGTTCCGCCGGGGTTTTAATTCCGGCCATCACCCGCGGCAGCACTTCAAGATTGCAACGCGGCTCAAACCATAACCCAATGGTTGGGCCGATCCACTCCGACCCGTCCGTGTCACCGAGCCTGGCGACAAATCAGGGAATTCAATCCTGCCAATCCAAGAATGCCAAGTCCTATCTCCGAAACGAGTTCGCGCCAGAATTAGTCCCGCACCTCGGTCCAGTTC
>DLVS01000761.1 GCA_003445095.1 Verrucomicrobiales bacterium | reverse complement strand
GTGGGTTTTTTTTTTTTAATGATACGCAAAGTCGAAACCACAGCCTGCTCCATAAGCGCTGTCGGGAGCGACGTTCAAGGTCCACACCGAGCCCTCCGGCAACGGGCGGCTGGGGCCAACTTCCAATCGGCTCACGAGCTCAGAACCGCTGACTTCACCGGCCCGAGCAGCGTTAGTCTCCTGCCAATGGCGGAAAATTCCTCGACTAGCGACCAACCGGCGCATGAGCGGATTCGGCACACTGGAATGCTGATGGGCTCGAATGACCGCGTGGATCTGAGCCCCCTTGCTGTTCGCCCGCAGCAGTTGCTCCACGGCGGGCTGACCATAGACAAACGCTCGGTCCGGGTTGCGCACAAACGAAGCTTCGTCGCCGAACACAGAAAAATCGTTCCACATGAAGCCAAGAATGCCCGGGGTCGTCGGCGTCGCGGGAGTAAAGTCACGGAACTGCCCTCGGGCCTGCTCTCGGGTCGCGTCCCCCTTCAGCCACTCGGGATTACCGCGAAGAAAGGTAGCCTGAGCCACGGTTCCAATGAGTTGAAACCTGGGTGAGCCTGGGGCGGCTAACAGCGAGGCCGGATCGAATCCCGGTTCCATCCCGCCGTGACAGAGCTGCACGAAGTCGGAACCGACACCCAAGTACAGAACGACCGGTAAGAAATCGTAGGCGCGAAGGATTTTGTTGGGCTGAAACGAAGCACCGTACTTGGCCTGACCCTCTGCGAGAAACCCATATCGTGCCACGAGATTGATGTCCTCGTGGTTACCGCGGACCAAATGAACTCGGTCCGGATTCGCCGTCTTAAGCCGAAGCAAGGTGTACAACACCTCGATCCCGTACGCTCCCCGGTCCGTATAATCCCCGAGGAAAATCATGTGCAGATCCGCTTTCGCCACGTTGAACCCGTCGAGCCACTCGCGCTCTTGCAAGCGCCCCAACACGGCGAGCAACGAATGCACGTCGCCATGCAAATCCCCCTGCAAGAACACCGTGGCGTCACTCGGAACCAGCAGTTTTTCCGCGAACGGCTCGAACGGTATTTCGGGCGCCGTAAACCAGGAACGGTTCACGTCGAAAAACGTCTCGCGCCGAGGAGTGACCAGCACCCAGTTGGTGGAAAGTCCCAGCGGTCCATTAGTCGCGCTGCTGTTGAACGCGTCCACCGCTTGCTCGACTGCGGCAAACGTGGGCAATGGAAGTGGTGCTTTCGGCGGTCGACCGCGGAGCGAACGGTTGGTCGGCAGGCGAGCACAGGCAGCCTGCCAGTCCGCGAAGGTCGGAGTCGCCGGCGCTTCGGCCATCCCGGCGCCCAACAACAGCGTGGTGAGCAGCAACCAGCAAATGAGATGACGGCAGGCCATGACCACGGCGGACTCTAGCGCGAATCCCAGTCGACTGGCGAGCAGGGCGTCTTAGGAATGGGCAGTGAGGAGCGACCAGCGAGAATTCAGGTCCCCGCTAGTCGATAGCCCCCTAGCCCGTTAAGGTAACGCCATGGAAACACCTGCCGCCTCATCGAGCCGTATCCAAGGCGAGGTCGTTTACTTGTACGCGTTTGACATCGCATACGAATTAAGCCGCGAACCCATTCAAACACTGCTGGGCCAACCGGTGGCCCAATTCAGCGTCGATGTTAGCCGACGCGGTCCCAAGAATCTATTGTTTCACCAACCACAAATGGTTCGGCTACCGGCCTGGGAACGCCGTGCGCCGTTCGGTTCAGTTCGGCTCGACATAACCGTCAAGGTCCTCCCCATCGGTGCCATCAGTATCTCGGCACGAATGCCATTCGCACTGGATCGCCTCGAACAGTTGGTCGATTTCCACGATTTACACTTCAACAACGGCTCGCTCCACGACGAAGTCCAGCGACTTGCCCATGACGTTCAGCGCGACCTGGCGAAACATATCATACGCCCGATTGAACAGGTCGCGCCCGAGGAGGCTTACACAGTGTTTTGTCTGAATTCGCCGGTGTGTGGCGATGGTGGCAGTCCACTCCGCGCCGAGCTCTGGTTGGAACAACATCGTCGGGCCGTTGCGTCGATCTTAACCCAAGAGAGCGCTGACAGTCTGTCGCGCCAAGAGGCGGTCGAATCCACCAGCAAAAGCCTCAGCTATTACGAAGACGATTTGGTGGTTATTGACTGGGACGCGGCCTTGCTCGTGGACCAACCGAAAGACTTCGACGAGACGCTGCACATTCTCGAACTCGCCAACGTCCAACTCGCCGAACTCGAAGCGTATGATCGGGTGCTGGATGCGGCGTTAGAGCGGAGTTACCGCGATTTGCGGTCCGCACCGATGCGCCGCCGTGCCGAGGTGCTGCGCGACTTGCGCGAGCTGCAAATTGACATGGCGCGGTTCAACGATGAGTTGTCGAACATCACCAAGTTTTTCGGCGACTGGCACCTGGCGCGCGTTTATGAAGCCGTTGCCAAACGCTTTCATTTGAGTGACTGGCACCGGGCGGTCGCAGACAAACTCAAGACTTTGGACGAGTTACATCAACTGCTGAAGTCCGACCAGAGCAATCGTTGGATGATGATTCTCGAGGTCACGATCGTGCTGCTCTTCATTATCGACTTAGCCATTTTGTTCATCGGCGCCCGTCATTGAGGGCCGAAAGCAGTCATTCCGGCCCGCGGCGTGGTTCGTCGGCGCGACCACCCAGATTACCGTAACGGTGGTAGTCGTAGCTGAGACTTTGTTCCCGCAGATACCAGAGGAGTTCAATTCGTCCCTTGGCGAGAATGGGCTCATCGGCCAACCAAATTCCCGCCGCGGCGGCCGCCTCTCGAACGGCGGTTGGAACTCGATCGGGCCCGGCGAAACGAATCCGTTCGTTGGCGTGTGGTCCCTGGTCTCGGATCCGTGCCGCCAATCGTTCCACCGATTCTTCCACAAATTCGATCGCGCCGGCCCACGGCTCCGTGAGTCGCCCCAAAAGGTGGAGTGCCGAAGACGCCAATCCCGGGAGCCTGCTGACGATTACCCGCGCGCCGGTTACTCGAGCCGCCGCCACTCGAGCAACCAACTCGAACAAGTTGTCTGGCGCAGAAACGCAGACACGAATTTCCAAAAAAGGCACGTACCGCCGAAGGTTGTCTTGACCGAGCAAGCGGAAGTGATCGTGTTCGCGACTGAACTCCTCACGCCACGCTCGATCATAATCTTCCAGTGCCGCTAAGACCCGGTTCCGCTCCGCGCTAGTGACATTATCCCCTTCACGAACGAGCCCCAGTGCTAACGATTCGAGCGCCGGTAGCAGCGGCCGCTCGTCGAGTTCATTTTGCGGCGGCCGGTCTCGAAACGTCATGAACTGCGCCACGTAGTTTGGCCCTCCCGCTTTCATGCCCGGACCGAAACTGGACCGGCCCCACCCCCCAAATGGCTGGCGCAAGACAACCGCCCCCACCGTGCTGCGGTTCAGGTATAGGTTCCCTGCCCGAATGCCCTGCCGCCACTGGACATGTTCTCGCTCATCCAACGAATGCAGTCCGGCGGTCAGGCCGTAGCCAGTGGCGTTAACAAGTTCGATGGCTTCCTCGAGTCGTTCGAATCGCATGACGCCGAGAACCGGTCCGAAGAATTCGGTGCAATGAGTTACCGATCCGGAACGGACCCCATACTTAATTCCCGGCGACCAGAGGTTGGGATTGTCACCCACGTTCCGCGGTTCGAGCGCCCATGATTCTCCGGGCGCAAGTAGGGTCAGCGCTCCGCGAAGCTCTCCGGAGGGCGGACGAATCAGTGGTCCGACGCGCGTGGACAAATCCCAAGCACTGCCGACCCGCAGGCTTTCGGTGGCGTCCACCAGTTGGCGCTGGAACTCGAGGTCGTCGTAAACTTCCGCTTCGAGCAGGAGCAGGGACGTGGCGGAACACTTCTGGCCGCTGTGACTGAACGCGGAATGAACCACGTGCTTGATCGCCAACTCACGATCGCTGAGCGCCGTGACGATCGTGGCGTTCTTCCCTCCAGTTTCCGCGGTGAGTCTCAGCTCTGGCCGCGCGGCCAGCAAGCGAAGCGCCGTTGCGGTGCCGCCAGTGAGGATCACCGCCGCGACGTCGAGATGCGTTGCTAGTAGCTGGCCCGGCCCCGCGCCGGCGCACGGCAAAAATTGAAGCACCGTCCGCGGGACACCTCCGCGCCAAAAGCACTGGCACAATTCCCACGCCACGAGCGCAGTGTCCGAAGCTGGCTTGAGAATCACGGTATTGGACGCGGCCAGAGCCGCGGCAACGCCACCCGCCGGAATGGCGATGGGGAAGTTCCACGGGCAGATGAGGCCGAC
>DLVS01000163.1 GCA_003445095.1 Verrucomicrobiales bacterium | reverse complement strand
GACCAGGCCGGCCGTGGTGTCCCCGGTTGAAGTGTAGGTATACGTGAATGTATTCGGCTCGTTGTCATCAACATCGTCGCCGGATTCGATCCCCGAGCTCTCAGTGGAGAACACCAAATGGTCCGGTGTTTCTCCCGTTCGCATGGTGTAAGTGAGGCCTTTAAGCGTTCCGTCCGGTTTGGATCCGGAGTTGTCCGGTGGATTGTCGTCGGCATCCGGATCCCCTGGCGCCGTTCCTTGCGCACTGAACGAACCACGATCGGTATCCTTGAGCAGACCGTTTTTAAACTCGCGCCGAACGAATTCCCCTTGAGCCCCGGAAACAAAGGTTAAGTCGTATTCGTCGAATTTCCCGGGCTTAAAAATCACCACGAGCTGCGCGGTGTTCGGGCTGGTCAGTGAGTACGTGTACGTGAAGGTATTAGGCTCATCATCCGCTACGTCGTCCCCGATCTCGGTGCCGTTGACCGCGGAAGTAAATTCCAACCGGTCGGGACTCGAGTCGTCTTGGAAGACATAGGCCAGGCCTGTCAGTACTTGCGGGATGGCAGTCGGCACTCCAGGCGGTTCTACGGGGGGATGATTCGTCCCGCCGTCGGTCGAACCTTGGATGCTGAATACGCCGATGTCGCGATCCTTGAGTTTGTCGTTGCGAAATTCTTCGCGCACCCAGGTGCCGATCCCGACGGCGGTGAAGGTAAGGGTTAATCGGTCATGGCGTCCTTTCCGATACTGGATGTCGGCGGTCACCGTGTTCAGATCGATTCGCGAAAAGAGATAAGTGAATGGATCCGGTTCGTCGCCGTCATCGACGCCTTCGGTCTCGGAGACGAAGCGCATCAAGTCATTGCCAGGTTGATCATCGAGACCGAGGACGACTCCGGCCAAGCTCCACGGGGCAAATCCGTTGGTTGGTCCGGCCGAGGTCTCGAGCCGATAGGTCTGGAAAGAGACATTGCCGCCGGTTCGAGTTGAGAACACCCGAGTCACGGTTCGACCGACGCCGAACACGGGATCGCCGATTGACGTCCAGTCAACCAGATTGGACGAACCTTGCAGTTGGTAAACCTTGCCGGTTTCGGTACCAAACTCGACTTCAATGGCGGTACGGACGGTGAGTGGAGTGGGTGAATCCGCCGCCCAAACAAAAGAGCTGGCGAAAATGGCGACGAAGAGCGCCCGAAGACTGCGAGAGTGATGATTCATACCATGATACTTGATACCTGGCGGCGGAATGCCACCGGATGTCCCTCTCGATGCAGGCGGGGTGCCAGCGGATTTATTTCGTGGTAAAAGCGCGAAAATGGTCCGATCTCTCAGCCAAATGACTTCGAGTGGTCCGCGTTTAGGTCTGCTCAGGCCGAATTGGTCCGAACGCGGTGGCAGTGCGGCGATTCGCGACCGAGAACGATTATCGCCGCCGGCGAGCGAGTATTTCTGCCAGCCGACGGAATAGCTCAGGAAGTCCGAACGGTTTGACCAGCAGGCCATCGGCGTTAACGGCAGTTTCCGAGGTAGAGTCCTCGGTTTCGGACATCACGAAGACCGCGGCCTGCGGCAATTGCTGTCGCCACTGTGTTCCGCTGACGGCGAATTCCTCGGCTAGCGTCGCATCAAGGAGCACGGCCGACAATTGCGAGGCGTGGGTACGGGCCAAATCGACGGCTTCCGCAGGATTGCACGCCAGGAACGGTTGGTAACCTTGGTCGCGCAGTGCCTGGGTCAACAACTCGGCCACCGCGCGATCATCTTCCAGTACCAAGATTCCTTCGCCACGGCCGCGTGGAGCTTCGTGTTCAGTCGCGTCCGCCGGCGCCGGAGGTTCAGTGCTTAGGCGAGGCAAATAAATCTCAAACGTTGTGCCGACGTCGACCTCGCTGCGGACGTTCCAGAATCCTCCGTGGGCGGTCACGATGCGGGCCACCGTGGCTAATCCAAGTCCGGTACCTTGGCCGGTTGGCTTGGTCGTAAAGAAGGGTTCGAACAGTCGCGGAAGAATTTCCGGCGCGATGCCTTCGCCAGTGTCGGCAACCAGCAACATGACGAAGTCGCCCGCACGGCCATCGGGTATTTGAGCAGATTCCGCCGAGTCGAGCTGCACGTTGTCGGCCGAAAGGCTCAGCTCACCCCCGCGTGGCATGGCATCCCGGGCATTGACGCACAGGTTCAACAACACTTGGTGTAGTTGGGTGGGGTTTCCCCAGACGGGCCACAGGTCGCGCGGGGCCAAGAGGCTCACGGCCACGTTGCTGGGAAAACTTTGGCCGACGATGCGTTCCACTTCGCGCAACAAAGTCCTGAGGTCGATGGATTGCCGTTCGTCCATTGCGCCGCGGGAGAATAACAAAACCTGCCGAACCATGTCGGCGCCTCGATACGTGTTCGTCTCCATCACCGCGAGGAGTCGTTGGGTTTCAGGATCGGTGGTTTCGCGACGGATGAGTTGAATGCCCATTAACACGGGCGCCAACGCACTGTTAAGATCGTGGGCCATGCCGCCGGCGAGCGTACCGATAATCTCCATTCGTTGGGACCGAAGGAACTGCGCTTCGAGGCGCTTTTTCTCCGTGATGTCCGTATTGATCAAAAGGCGTGAATGGGCCTTTCCCGCGGCATCGCGAATCAAGGTCCAGCGGCTTTGAACCGTCCGCCGACTCCCGTCCCGGGTAACGAGTTCCAGCTCCCCCAACCACTCGCCTTCGGTCGCCGACAGTATCTCAGCCTCAGCGATTTTATCTGGATCCAACGCGAACACGGATTCGGCAGCTCGACCGTCCATCCACTCTGCCGCCGGCCAACCGAAAAGGCGCTCGGCGGCCGCATTGATGTAAGATACGCGCCCATTGAGGTCTCGGACGAAGATCGCATCTTGCGCCTTGTCGAGCAGGGCGGCCTGTTCGCGAATCTTGGCCTCCGCTTCCTGGCGAGCCGCCTCCAACTGCCGTCTCTGCCGATACCATTCCGCGGAGTGAAACAAGACCGACCCGCCGAGCGCCCCAGGAATCTGGATCAGTCCAACCAGCAGCCAGGGCGCCCACCAGCCCAGCGTGAAGGCCCAGGCTACCGTGCCGAGAAGAGCTACTTCCAGGAGCAAGGCGACGCCGGCGGCGGGAAGCGGGCGGAACCGAAACAGTAGGGCGGGCAGTCCGAACGCCAATACCGCTAAAATGAGCACTTCGATCCAGCGTTCCGGCCGCCGCAGGAAGTTATTCTGAGCCAGGTTTGCCATCTGAGTCGCATGTACTTCGACGGCGGGCATGAACGGCGTTCCGCGTCCGGGAACTGGCCACGGACTGCGGTATTCGTCGCGTCGATCCGGAAAGCCGCTGACCATCGGACGGGCACCGACGAGCACGATCCGTTCCCGAAAGAACGAATCGCTGACTTCATCGGGACGGAGAGCCGCGCTGTAACTGACGTTCGGAATGGAAAGCGGCGGCCCCGAGTAGCGCACCCATCCATCGCCCGACCTCGCGTTGGGGTTGACTTCTGCCTCAAGGTGCAACCGTTGAGCAGCAGCCCACGTTAGGCTGGGCTGCTGTTGTTCTAAGTATCCCGGAAAATAGCGTCGCACGGCGTAGTCATCATCGACCCGCAGCGACGCCAGGCCCCACCCCGCTGCCGCTGTTCGCAGCGGTTCGTAGGGCAGAACTGGTGACCGGGCGGAGAGGTCGGCGGTCTGACCGGTCTGTCGACGCCAGTCGTTTAGTTCGGCGGCGAGGATGACTCGCCCGTTGCGACGAATGGCGTCGGCTAGCTCGCGATCGGCCTGCGGATCGAGACCCGGCTCAGCGAATACAATATCGAAGACCACCGCCCGCGCGCCTGCCTTGGTCAGGCGACGAACCAGCGCCGCATGGAGTCGCCGATCCCAGAGTTCCTGTGGATCACGTTCTTCGCGGAGGTAGGAATCGCGGTCGAGATAGACGATCACCACCGGAGAGTTAATCGCCGCGTTGGTCGGCGGTCGATCGAAACGCAGGGTGACATCATAGCTGGACCGAACGAGCCAAGCGTCGGTTGGACCGCCGGGCGCCAGGAAGACCAAGCCGACGAGGAGCAACAGCACCGCCGTAACCCCGACCGCTAACCGTCGGAAGGGAGATCGCTGGGAACGGGCGGGCACCGACGAGATTTAGCGAAATTCGCAATTGAGCACGAGCCTGTGCCGGACCGGCCGGAGTCAAAGATTGAGCTGCACGCTGATGACAAAGGTTCGCTCGCGTCGCGGCTCGTTGAGCCAATTAAGCGGATTTAGTCGGTAATTCTGGTCCGTTAGGTTGAGGATTCCGGCCCGAATCTCAGCCCGCTGCCGCGGCCACCGGTAGCCGACGAAGAGGTTGTGCTGCCAAAATGAGTCGCCCGGGAGCGCGGGAACATAACCGTGGTTGTTTTGATCGTAGTAATTGCTGAACCATTGGGCGAACCAACCACTGGGAAGCTGATACAGCAAGGAGAGCTCCACCCGAATCAGCACCGAACGTTCATCCGTGTTCAACTGATCGATTCCGGGTGTCGTGGTTGGCAGTCCTGGATAGCGTGTGTCCAAGCTCGCTTCGCTCACGCTTCCGCGCGCCCCCAAAGTCCAGTTCCGGCCGAGCAGTTGATTGGCATACGCCGACACGGTGCGTTCCTCGAAATCGAGGGTCTGGTCCAGTGCAATCAGTGTATCCGGAACGGGAAACGGTTGGCCGTTGGTCAGGGCGCCGACTTCACGTTCGCCTTCCGACTTCAACCGGAGCGCCTCGACTCCGAAGTAGGTTCTCGACTTCAGCACCTGATTGAAAGCAACCCCGGCCGTCTCGAAAGAAGTGCCGGGCACGAGGCCAACGACCGACTCCGGGATTAAGCTGCGGTAGGCACCGATGAAGCCCGCCATTTGGGTGGGCTCGAGTCGAACGCTGTTATCGAAATAGAGTCCACCCAGCGATTGGGCGTACGCTCCGCGGAGTTGTCCGCCTTCCCAGGGAAAGAGAGTCAACGCAACTTTCGGTGACCATTGCGATTCGCTTTGTTTGTCTTCGCTCAACGGCGGGAGTTCGGAACTCGCCGGATAACTCAGATAGTCGTAGCTCAATCCTATATTGAAGCGTAGCCATTTGATCGGATCCCACTGATAATACCCGTATCCAGAAGCGCGGCCGAACGGAACCGACACCGACTCGGCGCTCAGTAACCCGGTGAACGTGCGGGAGAGGGTCGTCGAATTGTCCACCTGTCCGCCTTGAACTCGGAGCCCCGCGACAACTTGGTGTCGGTCCGTCGCCCAGATTTGCTGCACTTCACCGGTGACCAGTCCGAATTGGCTGTCGAGATCCAGACTGAGGAATGGATCGGAAGTCACGGAGATGATTTCTCCGTTGCTTTGTCGAAAGAAATACATGCCGGGATCGGAGTGATTGAGCTCCAGGTGGTCACGCAAGTATCCGACCAAAGCGAGTGTGTGGCTTTCCGGAGACCATTGGTGGTGGTAGCCGGCGAAGAAATGTGGCTCCTGACGTTCGATGAAGCTGAGCTGGCGATTGGCCTGGTCGGGATTGTAATAGGACGCGATATCGCCGCCCTCCTTCGACATGCCAGCCAAAGAAACGTAGAGGGAATCGACGTCGGTGAGTCTTTGCTGCGTTTGGACGCTCGCTAGTAGTTGCTCGAAATTCCCGTTCGGCTGCTGACCAGCAAACGTGCGGTACTGGGCGTCGACGGCGTAACTGAAACCCGCTTCCGTACCGTAGAACGACCCGTTCTGCTCGAAATTGCCTCCGCTCTCGTAGCCGGTGAAGGCACTGAATCCAAAACGGGGGGGAGTGAAATAGGCCAGCCGAGTTTGCTGCGACACCCAGCGAGAGAGGTTTCCTCCGCCCGGAGGCGCGAGCAAGTTGGCGAGGAGGAGTTCACTCTCGCGGGGCGTTTCCAGACGGAGGTCGAATTGGTTTGGGTCTTCTTGTGCGGCCAGACTCCGCGAAAGAAACAAATGGGCGGAGTAATTAGCGTAGTCTTCACCGACGGCGAGCACGGCGGCTTGTTCCCCGGCCTCGGACAAGCCAACCGCAGAATAGATCACGGCTAAGTCCGCATTCCGCATCGCGAGGTCCTGATCCAGGAGCCAGCGGGAGCGGAACACGGCGCGATTATCGTTGAGTGCGACTGAGCGCTCGAGGCTTCGCACCGCCTCGTGGTTGCGATTCAATTGGTTGTCATGCAGGGCGGCATAAAACCAACTCGTTGGGTCGGCCGGATCCAGTTGTTTGGCGATGCGGAAGTCTTTGTCCGCGAGTCGATCGTCGCCGGTCTGACTGAAAGACTTCCCGAGATAGCTTCGATACAGTGCGCGTTGCGGCTCCAACACCGCGGCAACTTGAATGTCTCGGCGAGCCCCTTCGAAATCTCTTGTCCCGGCACGGGCCAGACCGCTCCCGAGCCAAGCTGGCCCGAGCGAACCATCCAAAGCGACGGCTTGTTCGAACCAGCTCAGCGCCACTTTCGGGTGATTATTGGCGAGAGCGATGTAGCCCTCGAGACTGAACGCGGTGGCGAGTTCTGGTGAAAGACGACGAGCCGTGACCAACGCCGCGTGAGCCGCTGGGTATCTTCCTAAGGCGAATTCGAGTTCGGCCAGGCGTGCCCAAGCGAAACCCAAATCAGGCGCCAATTCCGAGGCACGCCGGGCGGCGTCACGAGCGGCTGGAAGTTCGAAGCGCGCTTGTTCCAAGTAGGATCGAGCAAGCCAGTCGCTCGCGAGTGGCAGGTCCGTTTCCGGTGTTGGAAACGAATCGAGCGTCACCGCGACAATGAGTTCCTGTAACGCGTCTCTCCCGGGGGTGCCGACTGGCGTGGTCTTGAGCAGGTCATGGGCTGCTTCCACGCTGCCAACGGCCAGTTTCAATCCGGCGCGATAAACTCGGGCGGCTGGCGATTCGCTCGGCTCGACCGGGGGCAGTTGCGAATGAGCTTGGCGCAAATTCCCCGCGAAATACGCCCGGAGTGAATCTTGGAATCGGAGACGTTCCCCGGGCGACCATGCCAGATCATCTGGGCTCAGAACTGCTGGGTAATAAAAGACCCATTGAATCAAAACCCGGGCCGGCAAAGCCGGCGAAACCAGCGCCGGCTTTCCGGCAAATACTTCCACCTGCGTTCCGCTCTTCAAACGCAACGATTCTTCCGACGTATTCAGATCTACGGCGCCGTCGAAGAGCGCCAGCACCGTCGCGTTATCCGGGGGAATTACTTGAAGCAGGAATTCGGTACCCCGAATCGCACCATTCGCGAGCGGAGTTTCAAACTCAACTTCTCCCGGGCGTTCGCGGTTCAAAAAAAACGCGGATCCGGCACGCAGAAACAGGCTTCGTCGTGGGGCAGCGGCTGGAGGTTCCCGGAGTTCGATTACGGTGTTTTCGCGCAAGCGGACCAGAGTCAGGTCCGTGAGACGCAGTGTGGCGCGACTGTCGGCGCCCGTTCGGAGTTGATGTCCGGGGCCGAGAACAACGCCAGATTGAGCGGTGGTCCAAATTCCGGCAAGCGCACTGACTTCGACCTTGCCCCCGAGCTCCACGAGTTCGGCTGTGAAGGCGTGAGCGGCAGGAGCGGGATCGGCCGCCAGAGCAACGTTCGTGGTCCACCCGATTCCTCCGAGACCCCAGAAGAGCAGCAAGGCTCGCCAAGGAGTGAACGTGGAAGAACCGAACATGGAATCGCCTCACTCCGCGGCAGCTTTCCGCAGTTCCGGCCACTTCTGCAGCCGACGCAGAAGGGCCTGGTGGGTCAGTCCCAAGCGAGCCGCCGCCCGACGAATTCCACCCCGTTCTTCACGCAGCGCTTGCGCGATGAGTTGATATTCTGGGGCCTCTAGCGGACTCAGTTGTCGGTCAGCCGGCGGAACAAACTTGGAGTCAATTCCGGTCGGGCTGACGGAGGGAATGCTAGGGGCCACTGGGCTCGCGAACTCACGGAGTGCGGGTAAATCTTCCGGTCCCGCCGGAGTGAGCCATCCGAGGTCGATGTTCAGCCATGCCGATTCCGGCGAAGTCTTGAGTAGGGACCGTTCGAGAAGATTTCGGAGCTCCCGAACGTTGCCGGGAAAATGATGCTGTTGGAGCGCTTGCAGGTCCGCTTGTTGGAGCAGGGGTTTGCGTCGTCCGTATTTCAGCGCCAGTTGGCCGAGCAGTGATTCGGCGAGCGAACTGAGGTCGCCCAGGCGTTCCCGCAAGGGAGGAAGGCGAACGCTCAACACGTCGAGTCGGAACATGAGGTCCTCCCGCAGGCGGCCGGACTTCACCTCTTCACGAAGCGACCGATTCGTGGCGGCAACGACCCGGCCGGTAAATTTCCGCGAATCGGTAGAACCCAGCGGGCGGTATTCGCGGTTTTCCAGGAACCGAAGCAACTTGGCCTGTTGGGGAAGAGGAATTTCGCCCACCTCATCGAGAAACAGCGTGCCGC
>DLVS01000192.1 GCA_003445095.1 Verrucomicrobiales bacterium | reverse complement strand
AAACTGTATTTGAGCTACGATGATCCGCAGTTGCTGACGAGGATTTTCTCGGGCCGCTCGCCCCTGAGTTTGAGACCGTAAGGGTCATCGCCCCAGCGAACGGCCGCGGCCTTAGTAGGATCGGCCATGACGTTCTTCAGCCGCTCGGCAATCGTCCGCGAGAGGTGTCGCACCGCCGCCGGCTCAGCCACGATGACCGAGTGGAACAGCGAGACCGGAATCAATAGCACCTCGCCGCTCGACTCGGCGATAAAATCCGCCCGCACGGAGTCGCCGGTCATCAGCGCCATTTCGTTGAACGTTTCGCCACTCCGAAATTGGCCCAACAAATGCCGCGCACCGGCGTCTCCGACGATGGAGGCAGTGATCGTGCCGCTCAACACGACGCCGAAGTGCGTGGCTTCGTCGCCCTGGTGCATGATGGCCCGCTCTGCCTCGAACGACTCGACCCGCGATCCCTCCGCCAAGGACTGGAGGCGTTCGGCGGGAAAGTCCCGGAACAGGCTGACGCTCTTGAGGAACGAGACAATGACTGAGGCATTCACTGGGTCAGAGGTGATGGGTTCTATCATGGCACAGGCATGGGGAGCAGCCCAGCCCGCGAGCAAATTGGAATTGCCGGGCGGATCGATCCGCTCCGACGGGAAGAGGCTCTCAAGAATGGTGGCGCGCTGTGTGCCATCTGCCGGCTGGACAAGAAATCCGCTTCAGACTCACGAAGTCCTCGAGTCCGAATTCTGAGCCGCACTGTCTGTCTACGCGATCACTCGCGAAATCACGTTCCCCGCGACGTCGGTCAATCGTTCGTTGCGGCCGTTTTGGCAATAGGTCAGGCGTTCGTGGTCGAGTCCGAGCAAGTGCAGGATCGTGGCATGGATGTCGTGGACGTGAGTTCGATCCTCCGCGGCGCGCAGTCCCATGGCGTCGGTGGCCCCGATGACTTGACCTCCCTTCGCGCCACCGCCGGCGAGCCACAGGCAGAAGCCGTGAGGACTGCGGTCGCGCCCATCCGAGCCTTCGCTCATCGGCATTCGTCCAAATTCGCCGCCCTGTCCAGGCTCCCAAGCTCCCGCGCCCCATGAGGATAGAGCCAGTGTTCATGAGGTACACCGACCCCGGATGCGTGACCCCGTCACCGAAACACCCGTGGGGATAGATTCAATCCGATCGGAAACGCACGCGCCATGATTCGACGATGGCAAGTAGGCCGGGGTAGTTGGGCCACCCAATCTGACCGGGCCAAAAACGCCTTGATCGTCTGGTTGACCTGCCGGGCAGTGGCATCGTCCGGAAGCTCCAGCACGATCAGGCCGGGGTATTGGTGAGGCGGATAGTTTCGGATATCAGCGAAATCGAAACCGCGCGTGACCAGAATCCGGTGCTCCTGGCGGGCGAGTTGCGCCGCCTGCTCATCGGGAGCTCCGGGAGGAAGGCATTCGCGAACCTCACTGACTTCATGCCCCGTCTCACGGATCAACGCGGCCGTCGAGCGCGGCAGATTCGCGTCCAGCAAAAACCTCATGGCGTAACGGTCGCCAGGGGATGGTGTTGCTCCTGTTCGATGAGTCCACCGTCAAACTTCAGGGCCACTCGAATGTCATCGCGGCTTACGCCGTACTCAGTTTCGACCTCCTCAAAGTTCACGCAGCCGAGTACGTCCCGCCAGGTTTAGGTCAGGACAAAAGTCGCACACGATGACCTCGAACTTGCAGCCCCTAATGCACGAGCTCCCAAAATGGCCTGCACCGCGACGCAGACCTCCACAGAACCTGCCGACATCGGATTCGCCTATTGCCGATAGTACGGCTAAGAAAAAAATGGGTTCACGATCCGCACGCGGCCTACTTCACGCCCATGCTGCAGATCTTCGGTGTAGAGCGCTTCGACCCCACTGGCGACGGCCGACGCCAAGATCAGGCAGTCATAGAATCGGTATTGTGTCTCTTCATGGAGCACGAGGGCGTGCAGATGCACCGCCCTGCTTGGAAGGACACCACACGCGGGCCAGAGCAAAGTCTGCTGGAGGTGTTTCAGATCTGCAGGCGCCATGGGCTGCGCGAACCGATGCAACGCCGCCGCGGAGAACTACTGCACGACCTGCCAACTGATCGCCCAATCCCCATCACTCTGACGTCGGACGATCTCCAACGCGCGCTGTTGCTTGGCGGGTGACGATCGGTCGAAGGCATAGACCAGCACATTCGTATCGAGGAAAATCCTAGCGCTCATTCATTTCCTCCCGCGTGAATTTTCGCCCGGCATCCACCCGCTCTAGCACCCTGTCGAAAAGGGCATCCACCTGCGCCTGTCGCCCGCGTTCCTTATGCGCGGAAATCTCCTCCAGCCAGTCTCGAAACATCTGGTTTAGCGTCGTCTTGCGCACCCGCGCCTCGGCCCTGGCGTTTTCGATCAAGTCCTCGTGCGCACTTAAAGTGATGTTTTTCATTACACGTAACTAGTGCACACTGATATCGTGTCAAATCAACCTTTTCGGACCTCTCGAATTCCCCGGAATACCGTCCGTGATCGACACCGGAACATCGTCTGAGGGGTCACCTCCATGGCGTGCCGCAAACAGCCGCCCAACTCCCCCGGAGTCAGGTCGGGCTAAAGCGCACGATGATGTCGAACGGCCGGCCCGTAGGCACTGTTCCGACGCGGGTTGCATAGAAGCCTGGCGACATCGGGAGCTCCAAATCTATCCAATAACCAATTGAGTGGATTTGACCCGAATCTGACCTCGGGAGATCGAAGAACTGAATTGTCAATCCCAGTACGCCGAAGTGAACACATCATCGCCTTCGCAGCACTTGAACGATCCGTTCGGTGCAAGTTGCGGCATCCGCCAACACTTCGTGTTGCCAGAGACGAACGACGCGCCAACCAGCGGAGCGGAGACGGCGGAAGTTGCGCTGATCACGGACGCGATTGGCGCGGAGTTTGTCCCGCCAGAATTTCGAGAGCTTGTATTCCCACGCTGGGAGACGCCAGCCGTGCCAAAAATCGCCGTCCACGAACACGGCCAGCTTTTGCTCCGGGAAAACGATGTCGGGACGACCAGCCAGGTCCCGCACATGGCGCTTGAACCGCAGACCACGGGTGCGCAATTCGCGTTGCACCAATTTCTCCAACGAGCCGTCCTTGAGCTTCACGCGTCTCATCGCTCGCGAACGCTGCTCCGGCGTGAGGTGGTCAGGCATCAAGTAAGTTCGGGGCAAACTATAAATCCACCCGAGCGAAATGTGGATACACGCGATAGAAACGTTTGAATGCCTCAAACGGATCTTCACCCATGTCGGAGGCGGGAAGTTCGTAGCCCATTCGCTTTTTCGCGTCTTGAGTCGATTCCATGGTTAGTCGTTCAATCGTAGAGAGGGCTGGCACGTCGAGGCGAAGTGGTGCCTTGGGCGTTGAGAAGTAAGTCCAAGTCTCGACGATTGACTGCACATCCTTGTCGTTATCTGGAACTACGACCGCTGTCGCTGTAATCATTGCCTGACCGTCTGAGTAGTGTGTTGCAAGCGCCCAAACCAGCTTTCGCTCGGGGTGGTCGAGAATCTCACGCTCTGCACAAAGCCGCAGCGCCTCCAGAAGGCTTGGACCGAAATTCCGGTGAGTCATTGAGTCAGCCGTTAATCCGTTGGGAGTGCTGCCCCCAAGCCGTTCTTTGAATCTTGCGAGTCGCCATTCAACCTCGGTTTCAACTCCCCCCGCCTTACCCTGTTCGCCGGGCACTGTTACAGCCATCTGCCCTGCAGGCGGCTTGCCAAGTGACGCCGGATTTGCATTCAAAGTAATCCGGACAACAGAAAACACCGGCAATTCGCTCACCTGCCTTGCGAACGTCTCAATCTGGCTCACGACCGGCTTTGGTTCGGTAAAGTCCAGCCACAAGACGACCGGCGCATCGAACTCGGTTGTCTCTAAGTACTCCTGGAGCTTCGCGTGAACGCATTGGATTGAGTCGATGGGCCGATTGAAGGATTGCCGACGATGGACGGCCTGCTCACTCTCGACACAGACCATCTTGACGATGCCGATGCGCGCGTGGATGAGCCTAAAATCTTCAAGGAATGGACCACCGAGGCCGACATACGAATGCTTCTCAAGTTGCAGCTTCGCGCTCAAACGGCTGAGTAGCGACAGAAACAATTCCCGATCTACAGCTTTGTTCGGGCGCAAGCGATAGGCAACTGACGAACCTCGGCTCATAGATTAAGCACCGCGGTTCCGGGAACGAGCCAAGACCACCTCAAAACACTTCTCCCCGACAACCCCCGGCTTTTCATCGTCACGATCAAATAGCGTCTTGGAAACATCACGGATTTCTTCGATGGGCCGTGAATAAACGATGCGTCGGGACGACGGTGTCTTGCTAGGCGGTTGTGGCAATACCCTCTTCTTTGCTGGATTGTACTCGTGTGAGCCGTCTGGCTTTTCCGTTGCGCCTCGTTTTAGAACAGCATCCACTGCTTTATGCAGAGACATCGGCTTGGCCGATTTCCAATAATCAGCTTGGCTAGACCGTGGATGATTCTTCCAAGCGTTCGTGTGGCTTATCCAGACGCGGAGTCCCTCCTTCATCTTGGCAACCGTTTCTAGCCAGACATTCGATGCCGTATCCAGCGCCCGCTTTGTGGTCGTCACAGGCAACTTTTCCGCAGACACCGATCGAAACTCGACAATACCGGTAATGACTGAAAACTGGTAGTGATAGAGCGGTATGCTATCACCCCATCCTGTCAGGCGGCTTTTATCGCCGACGATCACTGCACGGTCGTTGCAGAACACTGTCCAACCCGCCGTGACGGTTGAACGATTTCGCTCGAAGTCGGAAGTGTCGTCCTCGTCTTCTTCGTCGTCGGAAAGCCCACGTCCCGTGTTCAGCCCGACCGCAACGGAAACTTCGACGCCGTCGATGTTTTTCGTGAAAATGAAGGGAGCTGGATCTTCTTTTCCAAGCGCGACCAACACTTCGACCATGACCGGTTTTGTCGCCTCGTTGTTAACCAGAATCCTAAGCCCCCGCTGGATAAACACTGTGAAATGTTCGCCAATTGCTGAACGGAGTTCGTTGATGAAACCGTCATTCTCAAAATGGCGTGACACGCTTGGGTGAAGTGTTCGGACTTCAATTCGAGTGCCTGGCTTCTTCAATCGATTTTCAAGAGAGGAATCCGTGATCGGGAGAGGTTCCCAGTCCTTATTATCAAGCCAAGCCGAAGAGATCGGAACTTCAAATGCGTCACTGTCGAAAAGCGTTCTCACAAGCGAGTCCCGGCCCATCTTGAAAATCGCCCTTTTCATTCCTACGCCATACATACCGATGGTTTCGGCGTCAGCGTCGCGATCATCATCTGGCTCCCGCCCCATCTTGAAGGCGTACTTGATCGCAACCTCCCTCGGAATACCACCGCAGTCATCCTCAATCGCAAACTCATTGCGAGAAAGCTCGATCCTGATGTTATGCGTCGAGTAGTTTGGATCCTTTTTTCCTGCGATGCGCAATGCACCATCAAGGCAATTGTCGATAAGGTCAAGAATCGCGTCGGCGAGGCTGATGTCGCGCGTCAACATCGAAACGAAGAACTGCTTAGTGGGAATTGCAGCAGCCTTGTCCGCAGGTCGTCCGCTCTTTCGAGATATATTAGCCATGATTGAGCTGTCGGTTCACAGCATGAAACCTTTCCAAGTGGTCCTTGATTGTTTTGCCGACGATCTCTCCCAGCCGCACTGGCACTGCGTTGCCGATGAGCCGCCCGATCGTTTTGAAGCAGTATTCGCCGCCGGGTTTCACGAACTGGTAGTCGTTCGGGAAGGATTGAAGAATCGCGCCTTCGCGCAGCGAGATGGCACGGTCCTGCTCGGGGTGACCGAAGCGTCCGTTGCCGAAGCCGAAGAATTGCGTAGTGATGGTGGGCGAGGGCTGGTCCCACTCCATACGGCCATAGACGCTGGGATAGGTCTTGCCGGTTTTGACGCGGTGGCAGGCGGCAACGAGTTGGTGCGGCCAGTCGCGCCAGGTGCCGCCTGGCTTGGAGTGGCGGATGCGGCGGAGGTTGAGTGCCGAGAGTCTGCTCGTGCGGTGGAGCGGATCGCCGGCGTGGATGCCGCCCGCCGCGAGCGCGGGCAGGCCTTTGAGCACGTCGCGAACTTTGCGGTGACGGGCCGGCGGGTGCGTGGGCGCGATGAGTTCGATGGGGCAGAGGCGCGAGGCGACGATGACAAGTCGGCTGCGTTGCTGGGGAATGCCGTAGTCGGGGCAATACAAGACCTGCTTCTCGCGTGCGCGAATGAAGTGAAAGCCTTCATCGTCGAGCGTATCGAGGAAGCGGTCGAAGACGGCGTGGCGCTGCAATTCCGGGACGTTCTCCATGGAAACGATGTCGGGCTTCAGTTCGCGCACGAGGCGGGCGAACTCGGCGAGCAGTTTCCATTTTGGATCGTCACCATTGTCAAGACCTTGGGTATATTTGGAAAAGGTCTGGCACGGGGCGCAGCCGACGAGGATGCGGGTGTGTCCGGCTGGGTAGTGCGTCGCAAGCGTGGCGGCGGTCACGTCAGCGACACTGATCCTTTTGAAGGCGGCGCCGGGATTGTTGTGTTCGTAGGGAAATCGGCAGGCTTCGTCCACGTCGTAGCCGGCAGCGACGGGAATCCCGGCGTCAAGCAAACCACGCGTAAGACCTCCTGCGCCGCAAAAAAGGTCAACAGCCGTCGCAGTGACAGGCCGATGCGAAGTACGCTGTTGGCCATGGCTCATTGCTTCTCTAAGGTTGCTAAACTGCCGTTGGCATCAGCCGGGAACTTGCGGCCAGTGGGCTTCTGAAAAAGATAGAGCCAGGCAAACATCTGAATGACGGTCACAGGTTCTGGGCGGATGATTCCCGAGGCTGGTCCCAGTGTCGAGAGGAGCTTGATCTCAGGTTCGGCTGTCCAAACGTCTTCTTTGAGCACCAATCGTACCCACGCTACCTACCCGACCACTCGCTTGATCACATTCCCGGCGACATCCGTCAGGCGCTCGTCGCGGCCGTTGTGGCGGTAGGTTAGAAGTTCGTGGTCGAGTCCGAGCAAATGCAGGATCGTGGCGTGGATGTCGTGCACGTGAGTCCGGTCTTCAGCGGCGCGAAGGCCCACGGCGTCGGTGGCGCCGATCACTTGGCCTCCCTTCACGCCGCCGCCGGCGAGCCACATGCAGAAGCCGTGAGGGTTGTGGTCGCGCCCGTCGGAGCCTTCGCTCATCGGCATGCGTCCAAACTCGCCGCCCCACACCACCAGGGTCGAATCGAAGAGGCCGCGCGCCTTGAGGTCCTGAAGCAAGCCAGCGATGGGTAGGTCGCTCTGCGCGCAAAGCTTGGTGTGGTTCCCTTCCATGTCGGAGTGGCCATCCCAACCGTTCGTATCGCCGCAATAGAGTTGCACGAACCGCACGCCGTGTTCCACCAGGCGCCGCGCCCGCAAGCAGCGCGCGCCAAACTCCGCCGTCGTCGGACGGTCGAGACCGTAGAGCTTCTGCGTTGCCTCAGATTCACCCGAAAGGTCCACCACGCCCGGCGCGCGAGTCTGCATGCGGAACGCGAGTTCGTACGCGGCAATACGCGCGGCGAGGTCGGAGTTTTCTTCGCCGGGCGACAATGATTCGCGATTGAGGCGATTGATGAAATCTACCGTCGCGCGTTGTTGCTGCGGGCTCACGCCGTCGGGAGAGTTCAGGTCAAGGATCGGCGAGGCGCCTCCGCGAAGCAGCGTACCCTGATACGTAGCTGGCAAGTAGCCGTTGCCCCAGGCGGGTGCGCCGCCTTTCACCCATCCGCCGGGATCAGGCAGAACGACAAAGGAGGGCAAATCCTGGTTCTCGGTACCAAGGCCATAGGCCGCCCACGCCCCCAAGCTCGGCCGCCCCATGAGAATGGAACCGGTGTTCATGAGGTACACCGACTCCGGATGCGTAACGCTGTCGCCGTAACACCCGCGGAGAACGCATAGGTCATCCACGCAAGCCGCCGTGTGCGGCAGCAACTCGGACACTTCGATGCCGGATTCTCCGTGGCGATGAAAGGGGCGCAGCGGAGGCAGCAATTTGTTCTTCGCTACGTTGCGGCGAGTTTTGAAGGCGCCGAACGACTCCGGAATCGGTTGACCGGCAAGACGAATCAGGTCCGGCTTGGGATCGAACAGATCCACGTGGCTCGGCCCGCCGGACATGAACAGGAAGATGACGCTGCGGGCGCGCGGCGCAAAGTGGGGTTGCTTGGGGGCGAGGGGATTGGCAAGGGCGGTCGCGGGATTCGCGGCGAGCAATCCGTCGCGTTGGAGGAGCGAGGTCAGGGCCAGCATCCCAAATCCGCCGCCAGCTCGCTGGAGGAATTCACGGCGGCTCCTCAGTCGTGACGGCCTCGCGTTCGGTCCGGGGCAGCTTGGGCAAGTCTCACTCGGCATAAACGAAGGCGTTGAGATTGAAGAGCGCGCGACACAGTTCAACCAAGGGAGACGTCGCCAAGAACTCCCGGCTGGCCGCGCTCTCGGACGCCGTGGGACGACGGCCGAGAATGCGGCGATAGGCAGCATTGATCTGTTCCTCAGGAGTGTTGGCCTCGCGTGCCAAGGAGTCGGCGGTCGCACGCGCCGCGGCCATGACTTCGTCCGAGTTCAGCAGGGACAAAGCTTGCGGTGCCGTGGTGCTGCGTCCCCTCTCGGGACAACTGAGGTTGCTGTCGGGAGCATCGAACACTTCGAGGAACGGAAACCGGAGGTTGCGGCGAGCGAAGATGTAGAGGCTGCGACGAGAGTGGTCGGCCGCCGTCGCGCTAGCGGTCCAGTTTTTCGAGACGCGCGTGATGTCGGCGGGAATCGGCGGGAAGATTCCCGGGCCGCCCATCTCAGAATTCAACTGCCCACTGATCGCCAGCAGACTGTCCCGCAGTGCTTCACCTTCGAGTCGAATCCGATTCTGACGGGAGAGCAGGCGATTCTCGCGATCACGCTCAAGGGCCTGGGGCGAAGCTGTGCTGGATTGCTGATACGTTGACGAAAGCAGAATGACCCGATGCAGATGTTTCACGCTCCACCCGTGTCCGATGAATTCGCCGGCCAGCCAATCGAGCAACTCAGGATGACTCGGAGCTTCGCCGCGGGTCCCGAAATCATTAGGCGTGCCCACGAGGCCGCGTCCGAAATGGTGTTGCCAGATGCGGTTCACCATTACCCGCGCCGTGAGTGGATTATCCGGGCTCGCGATCCACGCGGCGAGAGCGGAGCGACGATGCGGTCCAGAAGGCGAAACGCCGGCGGTGGAGTCCGGTCCTGGCGAACGCGAGCGGGCGAGAATCTCGGGAACATCAGGCTGAACCGTTTCGCGCGGATTGTTGTAGTCACCGCGCGCCAAGATTTGCGTTGGCGGTGCGGGACCGTTCGTGTTCACCACGACCATCGCCAACGGCAGAGCGGTTGGCCGTGGAATCTTTTTCAGTTCCGCTTCGAGTTCGGCACGGCGCGCGCGATCCTCCGCCGAAAGCGCCGCGGCTACTTCGGCATCGGTGACCTTAACCTGCGGCGCAGTTTCCTGGACGGTGCCTTCCTGCTCCGGCGTTCGGCGTTCGCGCGGAGTGCGATAGGCGAGTTGGGCGTCTTCGGACAGTTTGGCGAGTTTCCCGTCGAAGAGTTGTTCGCGATACGGCGCTTCGAGTTTTTCAATGGATTTTCTCCAGCCCGAGGTGCGCGCGTCATATTCGGCCATCGCGGAAATGTGGGCGGCGCGTTCGCTGGTTGTGGGCACTCGCCGTTCCCGCTGGAAATCCGCCGAGGCGAAGAAGGCTTGAAGCGAAAAGTAATCGCGCTGGGTGAACGGTTCGGACTTGTGGTCATGGCAGCGCGCGCAGCCGAGCGTGAGCCCCAAAAACACCGCGGCCGTCGTGTCCGTCATGTCGTTGAGTGTGTTGAGGCGTCGTTGCACCTGGTCAGCAGAATCCACCATGTCGGGCCCGAGCAGATTAAAGCCCGTCGCAATGAGGGCGGCCGGTTCGTCGGGCCAGAGTTCATC
>DLVS01000495.1 GCA_003445095.1 Verrucomicrobiales bacterium | reverse complement strand
ACGACATAATTGCCGGGGCCTTGAGTCTCGCCGGGCGTCCAAGTGATTCGTCCCGTGTCTCCGTTGATATCAAGCCCGCTAGGCAAGTCGCCTTCGAGAGAGAACCGCAAAGCCGCCGGAGGATTGTCCGCATCCGCCGCGGTGACTTGGAGGACGAACGGCGAGTTTTCGTCCACGGTTTGCGGCTGGATGTCCACGATGTCGGGTGGGTTGTTGACCTCACTTACCGTGATCGTGAAGTCGGCGGTCGCGCTGGCAGGCGGGGCGGCGTTATCGGTTACTTTGACGCGGATAGGATAGACTCCGGGTCCTTGCGCTTCCGAAGGTGTCCAGGTGGCTTGGCCGGTCGCAGCATTCAAGACCAGTCCGGGGGGAACCACGCCGTCGAAGGAGTAGGTGAGAGCATTCGCCGGCAGATCGAGATCCGTCGCTTTGAGCGTGAAGTCCAGCGGTGATCGCTCGTCAATCTGGCGGTTGACGATTCCTTCAAACTCGGGAGCTCGATTGACTTCGCTCACATTGACGGTGACGCGGGCCGTGCCAGTGCGCGAGGGCGAGCCATTGTCCGTGGCTCGCACGGTGAACACGTAGGTTCCGGGACCTTGGGCTTCGGTCGGTACCCAGGAAAACGCCCCGGTGACCTCGTTGATCGTGGCCTCCGGGGGTGCATCAGCCCCGAGGCTATATCGAATGATTTGGCCGCCCTCGTCAGACGCTGTGACGGTAAACGTCAGGTTACTTCCTTCCGCGACTGATTTGACCGGGACGGCGGCCACCACCGGCGGACGATTACCACCGGTCAATTGGTTGACTTCGCCGGGCGTCGGTTGATCGAACGCTACCAAAGAACCCGGTTGGCCATCGGGAAAACGGCCCTCGCTGATGTCTGCCTCCTGAGCCCCGAAGGTGAACCCATCGACGAGCGCACCATCGGGCGAGAATAAGGCGAGGTCCTCGCCGCTGGCAGCGAGCTTGAAGCTGACATGGAGTTGGGTCGAACCATTGGTGTTGCCTTTGGTTTCTTCGTCGGCCCAAACGAGCAACAGACCATTGGCCGGAAGTACGAATCCGGACGGGATCTGAAACTGAGTTCGGTTGGTGAGAGAATCGCTCAGATAATAACCCGTGAGATCCACCGCGGTCGCTCCCGCGTTGTACAACTCGAACCAGTCCTCGCGCTTGCCGGTGATTGGATCAACGATGGTGCGCGTGTTGCTGGCCATGAATTCGTTGATCGAGACGTTGATCGGCGGGAAGGCGGGATCGTTCGTCCTTCCGGGGGTGACGTTAAAAAAGGTCCGCCGCCCACGGGGATCGCCATCGGGGTAGCTACCGAAGCTGCGGCCCACGGGAAACTGGGCATAGCTGAGGTAGTCGAGAACAGCGGGTGCCGTTCCTTGCGTGCGAGCAAGCGCAACGGCCCCGTTGGTCGGATTGAGACGAAAGCTGGTGTGCAGAGCGGTCGGGATCGATTCGGTTGCCTCGCCGTCGGCCCATACCACGAGAAACTTCCCGGCGCCGAGCTTCGTCTGATCGGGGAACCTCCAACGCGTGAGGTTGGCGTAGGTGTCCGTCAGAAACAGGCCAGTCAGGTCCACTTCTGCCGAGCCACTATTGTAGAGCTCGATAAAAGGCTCCCGTTCTCCGAAGTTATCAGTCGGGCCGTTGACGTTGTTCGGCAACACCTCGTTGAGCCACAGCGTGGGGAAGGCGGCTAAGCTGGCGCGACCGGCATTGGGCCGACCCGGAGTGACGCGGTTTACGTCGTTGACGGGAGTGACCATCCAATTGGCCAATCGCCAACTTCCGGCTGCGGGATCGATGAGTTGCAACGACGGTCCGAATCCCGCCGCCTCGGCCGGCCAGGGCAAGTCGTCGTCGTATCGCACCGCGCTAATAACGATCTCATCGCCGACTCCTGTCCCAGGATCGAGGAGCGTTAGGGTTTCACCGCCGTTGTCGAGGGAACCGGGGAACTCGTCGAAGACATTGATCGTGTTCCCGTAAGCGAGAGCAAACTCGGTACGGTTCTTCGCCAGCACGAGAAACGAATTCGGGGCGATGACGGCGCCGGCCGGGAACGTGTAACCCAGGCCTTGCACAACAAATCCCGAAAGGTCAAACGGCGTATTGGACGAACGATTGTGGAGTTCGATATAAGATCCGCCGGGGCTGATCGAATTGTATTGGATTTCATTGATCACAATGAAATCAGCGGCCTTGGGTGGTGTTCCATTGTAGGTAACGGTGATGTTATCGGTGGCTCCGACGACCGGATTTCCGCGGAGATCTTTACCGACGAGCGACAAGGCATTCAATTGGGCCGTCAAAGGCACCACTACGCTAAAGGTGTTTACATCCGTCCACTTGAGAGGATACGGCACACCGTTGATCTCGATGAGGGAGACGGCGAAGGGGGCAGTGCCGGTGATTGTGGCAAACGGCTGGGCGGACGTGAAGTTGTTCCCCCCGTTCGAAGTGATGGCAAATCCCCGATTCAACGCATTGATTCGGGTTTGGAGGGTCGTGCGGCGAGTATCGAGGTAGGTTGCGATCGGTTTTGGATCCCGTAGTTCGCCCCCGGCGCCGACGGTGAAACCGTTGTTCTGGAGAGCCTTCTTTCGGCCGTCGAGCTGAGGCTGGTACTGCGCGGGAAGAAGCGGACCATTGATGGCGTCGAGGAAGCCGCGTAACAAAGCCCGGCGAAAGGTGGGTTCGGCGAAAAGAGCGTTAGCGACCGGGTCCTGGCCACCGAGGGGGCTGCTCACCAGGTCTTCGTCGGCGGGATTGCCGCGGCCCAGCACAAAGTCAATGTCCCACGGAATCAGTTTCGCCCGTTCCCCGGGTTGAAAATACATATACATGTTCTGACCGACCGAGAACGTCCAGGAATCCCAGTTTCCGCAGAGTCGATCGAACGCGAAGACCCGCATCCATTGTTCGATATCGCCGACGGCCTGCATGCGGCCGACGTAATCCGTGGTGGCGTTGGCCGCATTAATCAGGTTGTAGATGTTGGTCAAGTTGTTGGCCGAGCCAAGCCACCCCCGCGTTTGCCAGTTCCAGCGGTACCGGGCCGGCTTGAGGCCGAGGCCAGGCGAAGTGAAGCGCTCTAGAGTGGCACTCCGCGCGTCGAAGCCACGATCGTCGTCGTTAAACTCGAACCAGACGGCGATCTTGTATAGGTCGCCTTCGTTGACCGCGGGGAAGAATCCTTCGGCGAAGTTGTTATTGGGTTGCTCGAGGTCTTCCATCACGTTTTCCCGTTGGCCATCGCTGCCCCATTGGTTCCCGTTGCGATAAAGCCGAAGGTAGTGACTGTGGAGATGAGGAAGGCCCATCCGATACGCGATCCAGTTGGCCACTTGGCCGCGCATGCCGGTCTCTTCGATATCGCCATTGCCGGTCAGCCCGAGAACTCGGTCTTCCGCTCCGAGGAGAAGTTCGTCTTTGGGAACCGTTACCGCGAAATCACCCGTGCCTCCGTGGTAAGGACTTCCCTTATCACGGAATCCGGCGCCGTAGATGACGCGGAAGTTTCCGTAAACAATCGTCGTGTCGCGATATCGATTGTTCAGACCGTAGCTGTTGTTTCGGGCATCTTCGGTCGCTTGAGTCGTCCACAAATGATAGTGGGCGAAGCTCCCGGTGGGAGCGGGCTCGCCCCAGCGCACCAGACATTCGCTTTCCGGGTACGTTGGTGGAAATACTCGCGTCGCGGGAGTTGCGTGCGCATCCACGGCCTCGACTCGGAACGCGACCAGCGTGCCTTCGCTGCGGCCGGGAAGGGTGCCGCTGTAAATTCCGTCGCCGGGCGCCGCATCCGGGCTGCTGCCGTCGTCGCGCATGACGACGGACGACGAGGCGGAACCGTCCACGCGATAGCGCAGGGTCACGGAGGCCAGCCCACTCGGATCCGCGACGCGAGCGGTGACGACTACGGATTGATTGGGGGTGGGCAGCACCGGGCTGTGCTGCACCGCAGTGATCACCGGGCCGGCGTTAGCCACCCGCCGACTATTTGACTCCCCTGGCGTTCCCAAATTCTGGGGCACACTGAGACGTCCGTAGGCTTCGATCCAATTGCCACGCGTCCGCAGCAATATTTCGGGCCAGCCTCGCAGCCAGCGAACTTTGGCGCGGATCGTTGCCTGAATTCCAGGGGACGGGGGGGCGCCGATCGGGGACCGGACACAATTCGGACCGGTGTCGCCATCTCCTTGAGCGACGACACGCAAGCACCGATTGCCGGAAAAAGCGCCGCCATTTTGAAGCCTTGAGGCAAAGTGATTGCCGGCGAAGGCCCAGCCGGTAACGGACTCGAAGCCCGGATTAGACAGCACATTTTGCCCTCCCGCAGGAATAAATTCGACGTCATCGACCAAACACTCGCCGGCTCCCATTAAGGCGATCTGGAATCGGTCGGGCTCCTTCATTCCATTGTCGAGAGTCCCGGTGAAATTGATCGTGGTCCACGCTGCCTTGGCCGTTTCGTCGGAGTCGGCCCAATTCGATGCCTCCAGCGGATCGGCGTCAGGATCGATCAGTTCTAGACTCGAGCCGCCACCGTCGGCCCAGCGATACCAGCGGCCTTCGTCACGATACGTGGTCTCGGCGACGACGATGTGAATCTTATTCGTCTCGCGGTCACCAAATTGGTTGGTGGAGACGACGTCATCAGGCATGGCCAGCGCCACGCGCTCCCCGCGGTTCGCCAAACTGCCGCCGAAGTCTCCGTATAGTTGGACTTGAGTCAGTGCCGGATAGTTAGCCCGAAATTTAGCGGTATTACGGGCAACGACTAAGTGATTGCCCGCAGCGAGCATCGTGTTCGGCGCGAATTCGAAATCGATTCCCTCAGTAAATCG
>DLVS01000832.1 GCA_003445095.1 Verrucomicrobiales bacterium | reverse complement strand
GACGGCGCTACCTTCAAAGCGGAACGACTGCCCCCACTGATCGAATCCACCAACACCGCCTTTCGCATCGTGGATGTTCGCTTTGGTCCGGACGGAGCGTTGTACCTGTGTGACTGGTACAATCCAATCATCGGCCATTACCAGGCCAGCTTTCGCGATCCGGCGCGCGACCAGGCGCACGGGCGAATCTGGCGGGTCACGGCCAAGGGGCGTGCGCGGGTGAATTGGCAACCCCTGAGCCGATTGCCGACTTCGGACCTCGTCGCGCGGCTGGGATCGTCGGAGCGTTGGGAACGCCAAATGGCCCGTCGCGTTTTATCGACTCGAGCTGCGGATGAAACGGCGACGGCGTTGCGCGCTTGGCTCGGACACCTTCCCAGCGGAGTCGATCCGGAACACGCGCGGTTCGAAGCTCTCGGCGCGTTTGCGAATCTCGATCTACTGGAAACCAACTTGCTGGTCCAGGTAGCGAACTCGCCCCAAACGGGTGCTCGCGCGTATGCGGCGCGAGTGACAGGCCTTTGGGCGCGAACATGGGGACCGGATCAGACTGATTTCCCGCTCACACTTTTGGAGAAACAGGTCAGAGATCCTCAACCACGGGTCCGTCTCGAGGCCGTTGTCGCTTGCAGTTTCGTTCCTGACTCGAAGGCAGTCGAAGTGGCGGCCCAGGTCTTCGATCAACCGATGGAAAGCGCTTTGGAGTACGCTTTCACACAATGCGTCCACGCTCTTCGCCGGTGGTGGGAGCCGGCGCGAGCACGTGGCGATTTGCGTTTCGGCGGTGAGACGACGCGTGCCGCGGCCTTTGCCCGAGCTTCCGGCGGGGCCGCGGGAGCGCAGTATGCCGCCGGGCGCCTTCGCCGGGTTAGTGAGGTCGCGCTCGAGGAAGACACTGTCCGGCAGCTTTCAGAGGTCGTGGCGAATTCCGGGGGACCCGGCGATCTCACCGCATTGCTAAATCCGCGCGCGTTCACGCTAGGAACCAACTACGTCGCCTCCCTTCAGGCACAACGCCTCCAGGAGGCCGTGGAGTCTAGCCGACGTCGTGGGGTACGCCCGGAGGGAGATCTTGCCCCGGCTTTGTCGAAGCTCCTCGAGAGCCCGGACCTCGGCGTTCGCGTCGCGGCACTGCGGGCGGTGGGCGTTTGGAAAGTTGGGTCATTGCGAAGTCGTCTCGCCCAGTCGTTGGACCAACCGAACCCCACGAGCGAAGAACGAGTCGCGGCCATCAAGGGATTGGCCGCATTCGGAGATCCGCCGGCCCTGCAGTCGTTAATCCGCGCTTCGAGCTCGGACAGCCCCACGCCAGAAAGAGCCGCGGCGATCGCGGAAATGGTCGCGGCAGATCCCAAACAGGCCGCCGCCGCCGCCGCCAGTTGGTTCAATGGCCAAGTCGATACCAACGCCGTCAGTCAAATCGCCAACGCCTTCCTGCGTCAGCGGGACGGGCTGTCGGCTTTGACGGGCGCTTTGCGGGTCAATCCGCCCTCCTCGGCAGTCGCCCAAGGATTGCGGGAGCAGCTCGCCCGAAGTGGCCAGCACGACCCCAGCCTCGACGCTGTCTTGTCGGCGGCGACTGGAGGATCACGGCGGTCGCAGGGTTGGTCGGCAACGGATTATCCCACGGTGATCAAAGCCGTCCGTGCCGGTGGGAATCCAAGTCGCGGTGCCCAAATCTTTCTGCGGCCGCAGCTCGCTTGCACGACCTGCCACAGTATCAATGGCGCTCCCGGAAAGGTTGGGCCCGATCTCGGCGCGCTGGGCACGGCGCAGACGCTCGATTTCATTGTCGGTGCCATTGTCGAACCGCAGAAGGAGGTAAAGGAAGGCTTCATGGCGAGCGAAGTCATCACTCGCGATGGCACAGTGTACCAAGGCTACCTGCGCGGTGAGGAAGCGGATTCGCTTACCATCGTCGATCATTTGAGTGGCCAGACCGTGCGCTTGCCGCGCGAAACGATCGTGGAACAGCGTCAACTGGGAACCCTAATGCCGTCAGGGTTGGTCGATGGGCTATCGGCGGACGAACTCAGGGATTTGGTCAGCTATCTCCAGGATCTCGGGCGGAAGTAGTGTCAATGCTAAGGTGTGACCTCTGCAGCTGATTTCCGGCAGCGCGGCGATGCCGAAACACCCAGCTGAATTGATGAGCGAGGTCGTTCTGGCAACTCACGGAAGTGGCGCGAGTATTTGCTGCTGATCGGAGATTCCCGCCAAGTCTGCAAGTCCGCCACGAGGCAATATTTCCAGTATTTCCAGTTTGCCTCTTGAAAGCGGTCCAAGGTACTTTCACTCGGATTTGGTTTATAATCATCTACTTACCATCCTCGAATTGTCATGATCCGCTACCGAACCATTGGCCTGGGACCAAAACCCCAATCCCGATTCTCGCTTCTCGGCCCGCTGGCCGTTGCCCTGGTGTTTCCCGCGTCGGCTGACACGCTGCCCGTCGCCAACTTCTCGTTTGAAACACCGGTGGTGGTCCCCCCCATCCAGACGCTCCCGTTGATAGACAATTGGACCAAGTCAGGCCCGGACAATGCGAGCGGTGTTTTCCCCAATCCCGCTCCCGAAGCTCCGGACCACATTGTTTCGGGTTTAGAGGGCAACCAGGCGGCCTTTTTCCTTGCGGTGCCCGGAACGGCCATCAGCCAACAGCTTACCAGTCAGTTTCAGGCTGGATTGGAGTACACTTTGTACTTTGCTATGGCCGGCAGCGGTCCCATTGGATCGGGCGAGGGCCTATTTGTTGAGCTTTTCTACGTTGATAACGGCGCATCGGTGCCAGTGGCGACGAAGTTCGCCGCTCCTCTCTCCCGCCCCGTAATTACGAGCCTCCTTGAATATCAGACGGATACGGTCCTGATTCCGGCGGGGAGCGACGCCGTCGGAAAGGACATCAATATACGGATTGCGGTACAGACGGTCGCGGCAAGTGCGGCGTATTGGGATTTCGATAACGTGCGTCTTGTCACCACGGTTCCAGAACCCGGAACGTGGGCCTTGTTTAGCGTTGGGTTGACGGGCTTGATCTTGGCCATTCAACGGACGAAGTACCGCCCTTGAAATGGTTGGTGGAAACCCGCCTTGGACCCCGCGCACGCATTGGTTTCCCCGTTCCCCGCCGCAACTTCACCAGCGATGCAGACTTAGATAGGGACGCACGGCAGCGGCATCCCTACCCCCGTAGTGAGCCAAAAGTAAGTGTTATCCGACGGCGAGGCGACGGGAGCCCCGGGGGGAGGCCATCGCTTCTCGCTTCTCGCACATCCATTCCTCCCTCATGCTCCAGCCGAATCATGGGTGCTCAATGGAAACAGGCCGGCCGCGAAGCCGCCGCCCACAAGAAGGGCCAAGTCGTCGGCAAACTCGTCCGCGAAATCATGATCGCCGCCAAGCTCGGTGGGGCCGATCCCGATCTCAATGCGCGTCTCTACGTCGCCGTCGACAAAGCCAAGAAAGCCAGCGTCACCAAAGACACCATAGATCGGGCGATTAAGAAGGGCGCCGGCCTCCTCGATGAAAAGATCGAGTACGAGGCCGTCGTGTACGAAGGCTTCGCTCCTCACAAAGTGCCGGTCGTTGTCGAGTGCCTTACCGACAATCGCAATCGGACCGCGCCCGACATCCGTCATCTCTTTGCCAAGGGCGGTCAACTCGGCACGCCCGGCTCAATGAGTTTCTTTTTCGAACACTTGGGTGTCGTCGAAGCCACTCACACCGATCGATCCCGCGATCCGGAAGCCGATGCCATTGAGGCCGGCGCTGAAAATCTGGAGCCGCTCGATTCAGCGGATATTCCCGAGGGAAGCCAGGGCACACGCTTCTACACTGGCCTTAAGGACCTAGCGCACGTCAGCAAATGGCTGAAGCAAGCCGGCTGGAACATTGCCGCCAGCGAAATGCGTTACGTGGCCAAAAACCCAGTAGAACTCACCGGGAAAGAACGTGATCACGTCGTGGAGTTTCTCCACGCGCTCGACGACCACGACGATGTGCACCACGTCTACGCGGGGTTGAAGTAGGCGTCGCTGGCTGTCCGCTGTGACGGACCGCCGTAGCTTTCGCCTCGGAACGATGCGTCAGGAGACCGCCGACAACGTAGCTCTGCTTAGCTGTGGGCCGCCCTCAAGCCACCGTCACATCCGGGCACAGATAAACGTCCTGGATCGCGTTCAGGAGTTTCACTCCTTCTGCCATCGGGCGTTGGAAGGCTTTTCGGCCCGAGATGAGTCCCATGCCTCCGGCGCGTTTGTTGATTACCGCGGTGGCGACGGCATCACCGAAATCATTTGCCCCTGACGCGCCACCGCTGTTGATCAAACCCGCACGGCCCATATAACAATTGGCCACCTGGTACCGACACAGATCAATCGGATGATCGCTGCAGAGGTCGCTGTACATCCGCTTGTCGAGTTTGCCGTAGCTGGAATCACCCGCGTTCAGAGCCAGGAAACCGCCGTTATTCTCGGGCAACTTTTGCTTGATGATGTCGGCCTGGATGGTGACGCCCAAGTGATTGGCCTGCCCGGTGAGGTCGGCCGACACGTGGTAATCCTTGTCCTTCTTGAACGCCGGGTTCCGCAAGTAACACCACAGCACCGTCGCCATCCCGAGCTCATGGGCATGCGAGAACGCCTGGGCTACTTCCACGATTTGGCGTCCGGCGTTTTCCGAGCCGAAATAGATGGTGGCGCCAACGGCGGCGGCGCCCATATCCCACGCTTCTTTCACCGTGCCGAAGAGAATCTGGTCGGCCTTGTTCGGGTAGGTGAGTAATTCGTTGTGATTGATCTTCACCAGAAATGGAATGCGGTGAGCGTATTTTCGTCCCACTGCTCCCAGCACGCCGTAGGTGGACGCCACGGCATTGCAGCCGCCCTCGACCGCTAGTTTCACAATGTTCTCCGGATCGAAATAGGCCGGATTCTTGGCGAAACTGGCGCCCGCCGAATGCTCGATGCCTTGGTCTACCGGAAGGATGGAGACGTATCCGGTGCCGCCCAACCGGCCGTGCTGGTGCATCCGTTGCAGATTTGCCAGGACCCGCGCATTCCGATCCGAAGGGACGAACATGCGGTCTACAAAATCCGGTCCGGGCACATGCAAATGATCTCGCGGAATCTTTGGGGAGCTGAAGTGCAGCAGGGAGTCGGCTTGGGCGCCGAGGGCTTTTCGGATGGAATCAATCATGCCGGCGAAGACTATCAGGCTCCCGCCGGCCGCCAAGCGTTTGGTGTTCGGGAATGGAGAGGCACAGCCGGGTGGGGCTGCGTTCCACCGCGGCCCACTTCAATTCCGCAACGTCCATGAGTGAGACCACAGGGAACGAGGGAAGCGTTTGGCGCGTGAAGGATGACTTCAGAAACGCCGCGTTTCCCTTGCTTAAATGTTGGCCACTCCATCCGCGCATCGGAATTAGATGGGGACGAGGTGGAACTCGTCCTTACCAAGATCGGATCCCAGCGATCTCCCTTCTCCCCGCACCCTTCTCCGGCCATCCTGGCGTCCATGACTCCCGCCGCCGCTCCCGTTCCTCGCAGCGCGCTCCAACGGTTTCTGGATCTGCTCGAACGGGCCGGAAACAAATTGCCCGACCCGGCCCTTATCTTCGTCTTCGCGCTGCTAGCCGCGTGGGTCGCGTCGGCAGTCCTCTCGTTGGTCCCCTTCACTGATATCGATCCGCGCACGGTAGTGAAGGATCCAGCGGGCAACGTCACTCAATCGGCGCCCATCGTCGTCAAGAACCTCCTGTCCCCCAACAATCTCACCGCATTCCTCGCGCGCATGGTGAAAACCTTTACCGAGTTCCCGCCCTTGGGCGTCGTCCTTGTGGCCATGCTGGGAGTGGGGATTGCCGAACAAACGGGATTCATCCAAGCCGGAATCAAATTTCTCCTCCGACTGACGCCGGCCGCGCTGTTGTCGCCCATGCTGATATTGGTCGCGATCATCAGCCACTCCGCCGGCGACACGGGCTACGTGCTGGTGATTCCCTTAGGGGGCATCATCTTCGCGGCGGCAGGTCGGCATCCCGTGGCTGGCATTGCGTGCGCTTTCGCGGGTGTAGCAGGCGGCTTCAGCGCATCCTTTTTGCCCTCTTCGCTCGACCCCCTCCTGCAGGGCTTCACCCAATCGGCGGCTCAATTCATCGATCCGCAACGCAAAGTCAATCCACTGTGTAATTGGTACTTCATGAGCGCCGCCTGCTTGCTGATCGTCTCCATCGGCTGGTGGCTCACCGATCGCTTGATCGAACCGCGTCTGCGCGCGCATCTCCCGGTGGACGGAGAGCGTGATGAAGGTTCCGACCTCAATCACATGAGTGCCACCGAGCGCCGCGGCTTCGTTGCGGGAATGGCCAGTTTCGGAGTCCTTTGCCTGGCCCTTTTCCTGGTGTGCCTTCCGGCCGGATCGCCCTTCCGAGCCCAAGATGGCGGACTCACCTCTCACGGCGCCCCGCTGATGGAATCAATCGTCCCCTTGATCGCGCTGTTCTTTCTCGTCCCAGGGATCGTGCATGGTTACCTGGCGGGCACGGTCAAGAACCACCGCGACGTCATCAAAGGTATGGCGAAGTCGATGAACACGATGGGCTACTATTTGGTGATGGCATTCTGCGCCGCGCAGTTCACCTACGCGTTCCGGGAATCGAACCTGGGAGCGCTGTTGGCCATCAAGGGCGCGGATTTTCTCAAATACCTCAACCTGCCGGGCGGCGTCACGATCGTGGGAATCATTCTGCTTTCTACGTCGGTCAACCTGCTGATCGGGTCGGCCTCGGCGAAGTGGGCTCTGTTGGCGCCCATCTTAGTTCCGATGTTAATGCAATTAGGACTGTCCCCGGAGCTCACCCAAGCGGCTTATCGCATTGGCGATTCGAGCACGAATATCGTTACCCCATTGTTGCCGTATTTCCCGCTAATCGTGGTGTATTGCCAACGTCACTCGAAACAGACCGGCATCGGAACACTCATTTCGACGATGATA
>DLVS01000023.1:3396-4724 GCA_003445095.1 Verrucomicrobiales bacterium | reverse complement strand
GGCGGGAGCAGGTCTTCGGAGGGGACGAAGTACGAAAGTGGCACCGGGGCAAGGGTGCGGAGCGCATCGAACCAGTCGGCCACCGCCTCGGGGAGGTCGGCCGGCCAGTGGATGTCTCGCGTTTGGTGGATGAGCTGGCGGCGAACGGACTGCACGTACCGGACGTGCCGGCGTTTCCAGAGGTACAGCTGCGAGGCCACCTGTTTCTGACGGAGCGTCAGTAGGCGGCCGAGCTCCCAGGCGGCGGCGTAAGTCACGTCCATCCGCCCATCGGCCATTCCCAGGAGTTCGTCGGCATGGTCCACGTCGTCCCAATGGGGTAGGCCAGCCGGTGCCGAGCTGAACGGGCTGCGGTACCACGAAACCGTCCGCTGGCCGTTCCGGAGGCGGTGTTTCAACGGGACTCGGTTCGGCTCCGGGGCAACCGTGAGCGCGGCCATCCGGCGCTGAAAAGTCGGCGCGGCGGGGTCGCTGCTGAAGCGCCAGGAGGCCAGGCTGATGAGCGTGACGTCTCCGGCCGGCGCACTGAAGCGGCCGTCTTTGTAGCGCCCCTCGACCGAGAGGAGGTGCACGGTACTCGCGCCCGAGGCCTGCGGCAGTCGGTTACTAAAAATCACGGCCAGGTCGGCATCGTCTTCCGTCGTGCGCACGTGGGTGAGCAGCTGGAGTTCATCGGCGGTGGGCAGCAGGGCTGCCAGGGTATCGCCGGCGACGGTGATGTAGGACACCGTGTCGTCGTCGGACTCGCCGGCAGCCGTATCCGCCGAGATGGGTTGGCCGGCCGCGTCGACGAGCTGGAGCGCCCGGAGCGGCTTGACGCCGGCATCGATTATCTCCCCATTGTCGAACAGGGCTAACACCAGCCATGGTGTGCCGGGCATGGCGGCCCGTTCCCAGGGGAGCGTGCTGCGCGTCAGGATGACGTGCGGCAGCACCCGCCCATAGTCGCCCGTGCTGGCAGGCGGAGGGTATTGGGCGAGGATATCGGAGGGCACGCAGTGGAAACGCGGGCCGGAAACATGGAAGTCGGCCTTTGTCCCAAACGTCTCGCCTTGGATGGTTTGTTGGACCTGGATCGAATACGTGCCCGATTTCAGCGTTGGATCATGTCGGTCGATGAAATAGAGCGCGGGATCTTCCGGTTCTTCGGCGGGTGCCGGCCGTACGATCGCCCCACCCCATCGCGAGGAGCCAAACGAAGTGCCGGGGCTTACGCCAGGGCCAAGACCGGCTTCTTCCGGGGCCAGGGGCCAGCGGGCGACCAGCGTGGGAAGTTCAGGGACCGCCACGACGCCTCGTTGCATCTCCTGCAGGATGTCGTGATGCGC
>DLVS01000023.1:0-3145 GCA_003445095.1 Verrucomicrobiales bacterium | reverse complement strand
TCGTTCGTGGCTAGCCGGCCGCCTATCACAAGCCGCTGGTTGTTGGCGAGGGGGTCTTCGGAAGTGGCCGGGAGCCGGGCGCGAAGTTCTCCGTCGATGTAGAGGAGATCCTCAAGCGGCTCCCCGCGCTCGCGGTGGCAGACGATGGCCACATGGTGCCACGTCCCATCGGCCACACCTACCCCGAATGAGCCGCTGGAGCTGACGCGGATGGAAGAGGGATCGGCGATGGACCAGGGCGGGCCGGCGTCGTCGGGGGGCTCGCTGTTCGAGTAGTCAGAGTAGGTGAGCAGATACGTCCCAGACGAGGCGAAGCCGCAGCGGAGCCACATCGCCACCGTGCGGCTGCCGGTCGGAAATCCCTCCATTCTCCATACACTGCCGAAACACACGTTGGTGTCCTGCATGACGACATCACTCGCGTCGAAGTGATTCGGCGAGAGATCTCGGGCACTGCCCCGGAGGTAGTCGCGCCCGGCCGGCCCCATGGGGAGCGCCAGGTAGAGTCCGGGTTCGTTGCCCGTGACAACGGTCGTGGCGTCAGCGGCGATTTCGGCCGGCGTCATCGCCCTTGACCAAATGCTGAGGTCGGTGACGGCGCCGTCGAAGATTGCGGATGGGTCCGGCTCGTTGTGTTGCGTCGGCCGGTACCCGATATAGAGCGGGCCGGAGGCAATGATCTGTGGGATGTATCCCGGGTTCAGGTTGTCGTCGGTAAAGGTCCAGGATCGCTGGCCTGCGACCACGCCATCCACATAAACGACCACGGTGGCGTTGGGCGCGCCGGGGGCCGGCTGGCTCCAGGTCACGACGATATGGTGGCGCCGGCCATCGAGCAGCATCCCGGGCGTGTGAGCGGTCACACCGAGCGTCTGCCCGAAGCCGATCCCGATCTGCATCGCCTCGCAGTCGATGGTGAATCGCGCCTGGGCCCATTCCGTGCTGCCCGTATCCTGATCGCCCAGCGAAACTAGCATGCCGGGTGCCGTGGACCGCACATTCAGGCTGATGGTAAACGCTGAGGTCGGAAACGAATTGAGCCAGGCGCGCAGGTACCGTGGGCCGCCGAAAGACATGCTTCCGATCTCCTTACCTACTATTCCAAAATCAGAGGACGGCATCGTTGTTTAGGAGGATGAGCTGGGAGAGGGTTCAGGCGGGGCGCTGGAGGGAGGCGAAGTAGTCCGGCGTAACGGTATCGACCGGCCAGTCGGGAAAGCTGACCGGCAAACCATCCGCCGGCGAAGCGAGGGGGCCGCCCTGCCAGGTAGACGACGGCTCGCCCGCCGACGCCAGCGTCACGAGCGCCGTGTCGACACCTAACTGGGTCCGCGTGATGGCTGGCGTAAAATCCGGCTCCGAGGGCGTGGGTGCCCTCAGCCGCACCCCGCACACCAGCGGATCGGTGAGCTCCTGGCCGCTTCCCTCGCGCCCATTGTTTCCCCAGAGCGCAGAAGGCTGGGACCTCAGGATTGGGATGGCCGATTGAAAGGCGGTGGGGCCGGTGACGGCGATCGAGAGGACCGAGTCGACCGAGCGGAGATCCATGGGCGGAATGCCGAAGTTGATCGTCGCGCCATCCAGGGACAGGCCGGCGACCTGACTAACAGGCACCACGGTCCGGATGGCAATCGACAGATCCAGCGGGTGGATCACCCCGAGGTGGCGGACGCCTCCGGTCAGTTCGGGCCCCTGCTTCAGCAGACCCTGCTCAACGCCGATCTGTAGCCGGTCGGCCGCGGGCGGCAGCATTGTCTGAAACGAGGCCCAGCCAACCGGCGGCGGGGCTCCCGCGGGTGAAGGGCCAAAGGATACCGTAAAGCTGACGATCCAAAGGCTGACGGTGGCCGTGCCCGAGAAGTCGGGACCCCAGACGGACAGGTCGGCACCGATGTCTGCCGTGATGGTATGCCGGCCGAAGTGGTTAAACGTGTAGGAGACACCCATATCCACATAGATGCGGGCCTCGTAGTGGTATGGCTTCCAGGCCAGGAGGAAGTTGGCGTCGGCAATGAACCAGGCCTTGAGGTCGCCGCTGGTCCAGAGCGCTTCGAGCCGGGCGCCGGCCATGATGGCCGACGGGACCAGGGCGAAATAGCTCTGCCCGCTGACGGAGAGCTCGTCGGACACCTGCCAGTTAAACCCGAGGCGCGGCACCACCGGGTAGTGGGCCGGCGGGTGGTAGTTCGGATGATACCCGCCGACCGACAGCGCGAAGTCGTCGGCATGTTCACCCGCGAACCATCCGTAAAAGGCAAACCCGCCTCGGATGTGGCACGCCTTCGAGAGGATGTAGGAGGTGGAGGTGAGCTGGGCCGAGACCCCGAGAAAACCCTCGTCCGGAAGGAAGGTGGCCTTTAGCGCCATCTGGACCATCGCGAGCGGATCGGGGCCGGCGTCGGACTCCGCCGTCGGGGCGATGAGGGTCGATAGCCCCAGCAGGTCGATCTCCACCCGATGCCCCCAGCGGATGGCCAGCAGGGCAAAGGACTCGATGAGCTTAAACGAGGTGAAGCGGACGCCGGCGACAAAAAACCGGTCCCCGGACGAGGGCTGAAGATACGTCTGCAACCCGCGCAGCTCGGCAGCAAGATCACTCCCCGCGGTGCCAGTGATCGCTTCGGCGACCAGCGGAAAGCTGGCCACCTGGTCGATGGGTGGCATCAGCAGCGCCCGGTTGTAGCCGAAGCCGGCCGACAGGCCCGTCACAAAAAAGAACGCCGGCCCACCGAGAGGTTCATCCAAGACGGCGTACACAAAAAGGGACGGATGACCGTCGTCAGCGGCGTAGGAGCCGATGGCTCCCAGCGAAAACGAATCCATCCGGATGGAGGCCTTGCCAGCGTATTCGTCGAACGCCGGCGCGGATGGCGTGGCGTCGTGGTGGACGTGTAGGAAGGCGCCGCGGATGGCAATGTCGCCGGCATCGACGGAGAGGCCGAGTCCCTGGAGATCGAATTGCGGAGAAAAGACGGCAATGGGCGATCCCACCTCTAGCCCAAGGAGCGACAACGTGAAGCCTGCGGCGCCGAGCTCCCCATCCACCAGAAAACGGAGGACGTTGTCCTTAAACTGTGCCCCCACCCGGCTAATGTGCAGCGGCCCGAACGTACGATCGATGGTGAACCAGGTAGCGCCATCGCTG
>DLVS01000492.1 GCA_003445095.1 Verrucomicrobiales bacterium | reverse complement strand
CCTCGCGTGAACCGAGCACCACGAGAAACACCGGCGAGCCGACGGCTTTGGCTAACTTCAACCCTGTGGTCAGGTGTTCTTCGGCAGTTCCCCAGTCCTTCTTGAACGTTTTCGAAGTCGGACAAATGCTCCAAGAGCCCAACAGAATCTGGAGGCCGTGGTCGGCTGCGTAGCGACGGAGTTCTTCGGCTTGGGACGTTTCCGATGAGCCCAAGGCAGGCAAATCGGTAATGAACAGGGTATCGAGCTTGAGCTTGGCAGCGTAGTCCACGAGTTCTCGACCTTTGAGTCCGAGCGCGCGGATGGCAAAATTGTCCATTCCCAAAGGGATTCGGCGGCCCCGGGCATCGAGTAACGGTGCCGCGGCGGCCTGAAGTTGAGCCGGGAGTGTGGCCAGCCCCGCCGAGGCGAGGGCCGTGGACGTCAGAAAATCGCGACGAGTCATTGGAAAAGCGCTCACGGTTTGTCGCATCACCGCGCTTCGGCTCAAAGCCCAAACTTCTTTAGGGGAATCTTGTGGAGGGCGCGCCGAGGCGTCGCTTGCCGCGGAGGATGGGACCGTTCCCTGAACAGGCCGACGGAGCTGTAACCGCAAATTCACCAAAGTGAGTTCCTTTTATGAGCTTGCTGGGGGCAACTGGCAACGTTCTGGCTTAGCGCAAGTTGGCATGTGTAAAGGACAGCAGTGGAGCGAGGGGTCCGGTCCCAGTCAGGAGGTTTTCTCATCAGTGGCCGCGATGAAGCCCCTCGAAGTTGCCTCCGACTGCTATTGGCCCCAGAATGGAACCAGTTCACAGAGCCAAATGCAGACTCAATCCCAGGGCGATCTTGTCGCTGGCCAAACTCGCTAGAATTTCAGTCTGTGAACGTGAATGCGCGACCCAAACGGCGATTCCGCTGGCTGCCTCTCTGGGTGGTGTTTGGGGTTGTGCTCGGGGAATCCTGGGGAGCTCCGGCGACTGCTGCGGAAGTGGAAGCGTTAGCGCCGGCGGGCGCTCCTAAGCCTTCGACCGCTTCGTTTCAGGCTGCGAGTACTCGCAAGATGGTAGAGCGGTTAGCTCAAATTCGTGAAACCGCGAACCCCCGCTCCATGGCCTACTTGAGTCATCGTTCGGTGGCTCGGCTTGAACGAGCCTTGAGCATGGCGACCAATGCGCCGGAGCAAATTGCGATCCGCTTTCAGCTCGGATTCCAGTTGCTCCTCTCGGGACGGACCGAAGACGCGCTCACGACTTTTAGAATAATGGAGGATCAAGTCGCGGCGACGGGAAATAAGTTCGAGGATAGGGCTAAGGTCGACCTCCGGATGCGCAAGGCGATCGCCTTTATTCGTCTGGGTGAACAGGAAAACTGCCAAATGAATCACAATGCGGTCTCCTGCCTTTTTCCCCTGCAGACCGAAGCGTTCCATAAACTCCCTCGAGGTTCGCGAAGTGCGATTCCCCTGTTGAACGAACAACTCAACGAGTCCCCCGACGATTTGGGCGCCCGCTGGCTCCTGAATTTAGCGTACATGACTCTCGGAGAATGGCCCGATCAGGTGCCCGCGAAGTGGCTCATCCCACCCAAGGTGTTTGCCTCCGAGTACGACTTACCTCGATTTCCGGATGTTGCCGGACCGCTCGGACTCGATGTCGATGACCTAGCGGGAGGATGCGTGGTGGATGATTTCGATAACGACGGATTCCTGGACGTGATGGCTTCGTCGTGGGGATTGGACGGACAACTCCGGTTGTTTCACAGCAACGGCAACGGCTCATTCTCCGAGGTGACGGAGGCCGCGGGACTCAAAGGATTGGTCAGCGGACTGAACATTCAACAAACGGACTACAATAATGACGGTTGGCTTGATCTTTGGGTGTTGCGGGGCGGATGGCTTGCCAACGCCGGGCGAATGCCCAATTCGCTTCTAAGGAACAATCGGGACGGAACCTTTACTGATGTCACGGAAGAGGCGGGGATCTTTAGTCAGCATCCCACCCAGACCTCCGTTTGGTTCGACTACGACGGTGACGGTTGGTTGGACGTGTTTGTGGGCAATGAGACGACCGATACGACGGATCCCGACCCCTGCGAACTGTTTCACAACAATCGCGATGGGACGTTCACGGAGTGTGCGGCGGCCAGCGGATTGGCGATTAAGCGATACGTGAAAGGAGTGGCTTGTGCGGACTACGACCGAGACGGGCGGCCCGATTTATATCTGTCGTGCCTCAGTGGGCCCAACGTCCTCCTCCGAAACGAGGGGCCCGCTAACCCGGCCGCCGGTGCCACGGGACCCTGGAAATTTAGTGATGTTTCTCGAGCGGCAGGAGTTGCCCACGAGGTGATGAGCTTCGCGACCTGGTTCTTCGATTACGACAACGATGGCTGGGATGACTTGTTTGTTTCGGGTTACAAAATCCGAGGAGTAGGCGATGTGGCGGCGGATTATCTCGGACGACCGCATGACGCGACTCTACCAAAGCTGTACCACAATAACCGGAATGGGACCTTCACGGATGTCACGGTGGCGGCCCATCTGAACAAGGTCTGCCTGACCATGGGCTGCAACTTCGGCGACCTCGATAACGACGGCTGGCTCGACTTTTACGCGGCGACCGGAAACCCGGACCTAACCACTCTTGTCCCCAATCGTATGTTTAGGAATGCCGAGGGTCGCTTCTTCCAAGAGGTCACTTCGGCCGGAGGATTTGGTCACCTTCAAAAGGGACACGGCGTGGCGTTTGCCGACCTCGACAACGACGGTGATCAGGACGTCTATGCGGTGATGGGAGGGGCTTTCTCGGGAGACAACTATCGCAACGCCCTTTTCCTTAATCCGGGGAACACCAACCACTGGCTGAAGCTCAAGCTAGTGGGCACTCAATCGAATCGAGCGGCCATTGGCGCTCGCCTAAAAGTCACCATCGAGACCCCAGAGGGGCCTCGCCACATTTACAAAACGGTGAACAGTGGCGCGAGCTTTGGTTCGTCGCCTCTGCGGCAAGAATTGGGACTCGCGAACGCGACTGGCATCACCGCTCTTGAGGTGTACTGGCCGACCTCAGGGCTTCGTCAGATTTTCAATGGCCTGGAGCTCGATCACGCCTACGAAATTAGGGAAGGTGATGCTAATTCTGTGGCCTTGCGCCTCAAGCCACTGGAGTTCGACCTCCGCCACAAACCCGGGCACCGCGAGAAATATCAGGCGGGACTATGACTGCGGGTGTCGCGCGAGTCGTCACGGCGGATGATGAGGCTCTCGCGCGCGAGCGTCTGCGCCGGCTG
>DLVS01000434.1 GCA_003445095.1 Verrucomicrobiales bacterium | reverse complement strand
GAAGAAGCCGACGACGCGGCTCGCGAAAAAGTGCGCGCAGAAATGCACGAGCCGTACCGGACGTTGTTGGGTCACTTCCGTCACGAGGTCGGGCACTATTATTGGGACCGTTTGATTGCGGGGACGAAATGGCTCAAGCCGTTTCAGGGTGTCTTCGGTGATGAGCAGTTGGACTATCAGACGGCGCTGAGGCGGAACTACGAGGGGGGGCCTCCGGGAGATTGGCCCCAAAGGCATGTCAGTTCATACGCTTCCGTGCATCCCTGGGAGGACTGGGCCGAAACGTGGGCCCACTACCTGCACATGCTCGATTCCTTGAACACGGCACTGGGCTTCGGGTTGGAGGCGGACGATTTGGAGTTCGACGCTGAACCCTTCCGGGCCGACTCGCTCTTCGACCCGCAGGCAACAGACGCTGAGCGTTTCCTCGCCTTGCTCAATTCTTGGGTCGAACTCACCGCCGTGTTGAACGAACTCTCGCGAAGCATGGGACAGCCGGATTTGTATCCGTTCGTACTTTCGAAGCCCGCGGTAAAGAAGTTGCATTTCGTTCACACAGTCGTGCGGGATTCGCGGGCGACACCGGTGCCGTGAATGGCCCAGCGGACGTGGAAAGGCTTACAGGATCGCTCAGAAGTGCCGCAGGGCATTTCCAAAACTGGCTGGCTTGACCACGGCACATGGCCGTGGGCCAATCGGGAGTCCTATGAGTGAAACTGGATCCAACCCCGTACCCGCCCCTCACCGAGATCGCAGTGCGGGGCTCGTGATCTTTGGGGTGTTGACCATCCTCTTCGGCACCATCTGTGCGTTGCTGGTGCCACTGATGGTCATCAGTCAGACCATGACTCCAGCTCAGGTCAATCCAGGTGGAATGCAGGCGATTATTCCGGCGGCCCTAATGTATTTGGGGCTCGCGGTCATTTTGATCTGGTTGGGGATCGGATCGATCAAAGCGCGGCGCTGGGCTCGCGCTTTGCTGGTCATCCTGTTCTGGGGCTGGCTCTTGGTGGGAGTTTTCTCCGTCGTGGCGACCGCACTGGTGATGCCTCCAATCATGACCTCAATTCAGGCAATGCAACCCGGCGGTCAACCGCCCCTGCCTTCGTCGGCGATTCCGGTCATGATCACCATCTCGCTGGTAATCCTTGGCTTGGTCTTTGTGGTTATCCCAGGGATTGGAGTTCTTTTTTACAGCAGCTCGCACGTGCGAGCGACGTGCGAGGCGCGTGACCCGGTCACCCGGTGGACCGATGCGTGCCCGTTGCCCGTACTGGCGGCAGTTCTCTGGCTCGCACTCATGGTGCCGATGATCCTCTTGGCTCCGCTGAGCGCTCGCGGCGTGCTGCCGTTTTTTGGAGTGGTGTTGACGGGGTGGCCGGCGCTGCTGGGATATGTGATCATCGCCGCCTTTTGGGCCTGGTCGGCGCTGGCCATGTATCGACTTGATGTCCGCGGCTGGTGGGTGTTGCTCGTGAGCTTTGCGATCCTGACGCTCTCGAATGTGGTGATGTATTCTCAATACAACTTGGTCGAGATCCTAGAATTGATGAGGTATCCGGAAGCTCAGTTAGCGATGTTTAGAAAAATGCCCCTCTTTAACGGCCGGGCGATGGCCTGGGGTATGGGGCTGTTCTCGATTCCGTTCTTCGCTTACCTCTGGTATATCAAGCGATTCTTCCCGTGATTAGTCTGATTTAAGGCGTCGAAACTCCGGGCGGCATCGGGAAGTTGCTAGCGGCCGCTCTCCAGAATCGCGTGCAGATTCTGCCATACACATGCCTTCAGGATTCAAACTTGCGCGGGTCGAGGAGAGCTCCCTTCGACAACTTGGCACGCGCTTGAGAACCGTGAGAACTCGCTGCCACTAGCTTCTCCATTGACTCCCAACGGCCTTCGCATCATTCAGAACGCGGTGGAATGAAGAGGTACGCAACCCAATCCGATGAAACTCGGCCAAGATGCCGACGTGGTTTCACGCTCATCGAGTTGTTGGTGGTGATCGCTATTATCGCGATCCTCGCTGGAATGCTGTTGCCGGCCCTGACTCGAGCGAAGTACGCCAGCATGCGGAGCGCGTGCTGGAGCAACATTCGGCAGCAGTATTTGTCTCAATTGCTTTATGCGGGCGACCACAAGGGAAAGTTTCCCATCCATGAAGACAGCAGTCCGGATTACCATCGGCTGGGAGGTCGTGCCGACAGCATTGTGAGCCTGATGCGAGGTAAGTACGTCCCGAACACCGCGGTGTTGATTTGTCCGATTACACGAAAATCCTTCGGACGCACCTGGTTGAATTACGACAGCATGAAGAACTTTGCAGACAAGACGACTAGGGACTACGGCGGCTGGGATACGACCGCGGCAAACGTGTACACTCCCTATATGTGGTTCGCGAACTTCACCGCTCAGCCAGCGATGAAGTTCCTTACTACTGCCGGAACGGTCGATCCGCTCGACGCCAGCTCCGAACCGCCGTGGCCGAAGACGGAGGAAGAGTGCGAAAGCCGACGTGCATTCATCACGCACCGGGTCAGCTCGACCCCTGGAGCCGCGTTGTGGGATGTGGGCCACTTGGGGAAATTTGGCCAGGGAACCCAGAGTAAACCCTTGTGGGCATGGTCCGCGACCCCTGATCAGCCGGTGGGCCAAGCGGACGGTTCCGTGATTACGCGTCCCAAGGCTCAGATTCGCGCCCGCGCGAAAGGCGGACCGTCGGCGGACACCGTTTACTTCTACTGAGTCTTCGGGCGGTACGGCGATCGATCCGTTACGGCGTTGCCACTCATTCCCGCCCTTGCCAGGCTCACCGTCATGGCGTTTCCCACTGAGATTGCCTTGTCGCTCCCGACGCACGAAGTGGTCTTCCGACTGGGCGTGGCGACCGTCGTCGGCGCCATCATCGGCCTCAATCGTGAGTTGCGCCACAAGCCCGCGGGATTGCGAACCCAGGCATTAGTAACCCTGGGTGCCGCGGTGGCCACGCTGGTGATTTCGGAACTCGCCGCTGTCGGCGGCGGTTACGACGTCAGTGCGATCAGCCGGGTGATCCAAGGAGTGCTGACGGGAGTGGGTTTCTTGGGTGGGGGCGTGATTCTCAGAGATCCTCACGAAACCCAAGTCCACGGCCTGACGACGGCGGCAAGCATTTGGATTTCGTCAACTCTGGGCTTGGCGTGTGGGGTCGGACTTTGGCGGCTCGCGCTTGCCGTGACCCTGTTGACCTTGGCGGTCCTTCACATCGGCATTTGGATCGAAAAGGCATTTCGTCGCTTTGGTCCGGGCGAACCTTCGCCGACCGAGGAGCGGCGTCCTCCCCTGAATCCGTGAGCAACCCGCCGTTGCCAAGTTTCGGGCCACGACTCACCCTCAGGCTTCCGCAGTCGGGAATTTGCCGGAAATGAGCGATTATCGCGTCCAATTCGAAGTTTTCGAAGGTCCCCTCGACCTGCTTCTTCACCTCGTGAAGAAGCAGGAAGTGGATATTTATCAGGTCAATTTGACCCGCATCGCCACCGAGTTCGTAGCGTACCTGGAACAAATGCAGGAGCTGGATCTGGAGGTGGCTGGTGAGTTTCTCGTCATGGCGGCGACTCTGCTCTACCTCAAGAGCCGGGAACTGCTGCCGGTGGACCAACAAGCGCAGCCCGATGGCGACGACACGGACGAGGATGATCCGCGCTGGGAGCTCATTCGGCGACTGGTGGAGTATAAGAAATTCAAAGACGCCGCGGCAAAGTTGCAAACACGGGAGGCCGAAGTAGGGCAAATGTACGAGCGGCGCCCGCTGCGGCCGGAGTGGGAAGAGGCGCCGGTTATCCGCCGAGGTGAAGTGTCCATTTTCGAGCTTGTGGGGGCCGTCAGTGAAATTCTCAAGCGCTTCCACAGCCAGCCCCACTTGCACGAACTGGAGGCCGACCCGTATTCGGTCAGCGAGAAGATCGAGTCGCTGCGTCAGCTCGTTGGGGAACGCCGTCGAGTTCGTTTCAGCGAATTGTTCGTGGCCGCCCGCTCGCGGACCGAAGTGGTCTGCATTTTTCTGGCGCTACTAGAGTTGAGTCGCATGCGCCAGTTGGAACTCGCCCAAACCGATGAATTTGGTGAGATCGACGTGAATTGGGTACCTCCGGAAGTGCTGACACCGCCTCCGCCCCCGCCTCCCACTGATGCCTACGGCCATCCGGCAGCCGCTCCGATCGTCGAGGCCGCCGATGCACCGCAGATTGTCTGATCCCAACCCGCATTATCGATCACTTCGATGGAACTGAAGTTCGTTTTAGAATCTCTTTTATTCGCGTCGGCGAA
>DLVS01000138.1 GCA_003445095.1 Verrucomicrobiales bacterium | reverse complement strand
CCTGGTGCGTTTGATGGACAACGGTGTTATTCAGGAGGACATAGAAATTTTGCTCCTTGCCCGTCACCGCTTGGTCGCAGTCGTAGAAAAGGTTGCCGATGATGGTGATCTCCGACGGTTGTCCATTGTCGTTGCCTCCGCTGACCGCGCTGGCGGAGTCGGGGGAACCATTCTTATGAACGTGGAGGAAGATGTTGCCCTCGACCCAGGCGTCCGTGTTGTCCAGATCCAGAATATCGTCGGTAGCGCCAGTGAACACATTGTTGAGGAAATGAACGATCGGTTGGGTGGCGCGGTTTCCGCCGGTGAAATCAACGATGTCGTTGTAGCCGCTGGTGGTGCCGAAGAAGCAATGGCGGATGATGCCGTGACCTCCGGCTTTGATGCCCTGGGTGCCGTGGACCAATTCGAATGGCGCCGTACTGGACGGAAAAATGCAGTGGCTGACGACGAACGACGCACCATCCAACGCCAGGTATTGGTGGTCGGTGGATCCGAAAGTGAGGTGATCGAGCGAGACCGTTCCGCCAGCGACTTCGATCGCGGTGGTTCCATTGAATTCCAAGTGAGCGTACGCGAGGCGAGTCTCTGGGGAGCCGACACCTCCGTTGATCACTAGTCCTCCCCAAGCGATCGAGGATCCGGGCAGGCGAGTGAACCGGATGGGCGCGTCGGCCGTTCCTTCCGCTAAGAGACGTCCCCCGCTGGCAATCGACAGATGTGCGCCGGAGCCAAGATAGACCGTGGTTCCGGGAGCGATGGTTAGAGTCGCGCCGTTACCGACAGTGAGATCACTGGTGATTTGATAAGGACCGCCTTGAGCCGACCACTGAGTGTCGCTGGTGACATTTCCGCTAACGGTGACAAACGTGCCGTTGTCGTACCAAACGTCGTGAGTAAGCCGCTCTGATTCGTTTCCCGCAGCGTCGAATGTCTGAATTAGCAATCGGTTCAAGCCCGGGTGCAGAACCACGGCGGTCACCGTCCACGCGGCCTCCCACGCGCTCCACGACGCGGCGGCTCCGTTCACCCGCACGGCGCGAGTCTCGATGGCATTCGCACGTCCGCGCAACGGGATCGAAGACGAGGTGGTGCGTGGGTAACCACTTTGGCTGGGCAACTCTTCGATGACTGAAAGGCCCAGCGGAACTTCACTCAGCACATAAGCGAGTTGCGAGACATTGAACGCCCTCATGTTGCCTACCGCTGTCTCCAGTTGGGGTCCGGGCGTAAACCCGGCGGCGAGCTGATCCAACAGCGGGTTCATTCGGTCCGGCGCGAACACGGTATCGGCAATCGTTTTCAACTCGCGATAATACAGCGGAGCAAACGCGGGATGTTTCATTAGTCGCTCCAGGACGGGAATCTTATGGCTCCCAGAGCCGAACATTTTGAACAGTCCATCGGCGTAGGTAGTGGTTCGAGTGCCTGAGCCCAAGATGGAATCCATATCGTAGGCGAGCAGTCGGAACCGGGTGTCCGTTGTCCCGCGGTACAAGGCAAAGTCGTCCCCATAACCAGTCGCCAGAGCTGTCTCCTGATTTCCCATCAGCGTGTTCAGCGCAAAATAACGCATCCACTCGTCCACGTTGACGACTCCACGGACCGCGGATTCGTAGGTCGGCGCCGAGGTGTTGTTGAGCACGTCCAAGAGATGGATGAGATCGCTCCAGTCGTCCTCGGTCGCGTGGTTCCTTTTGAAATAGGCATTGGTGTAGCTCGACGAATCGGGGCCGTGCCAAGCCAAGTCAGCGCGCGGATTGCCCGGATAAACATCGCGGATTCCACGGTAGAGATTGCCATCCGGGTCACTGGGGAACTGGCGTTCAACGAGGCCGTCATCCACTAGTTCGTTCGCGGCATAGGCCCCAAATTGCGGGGAGCCCGCACCGGCCAGGTCTTCTCCATTCACGCGGACCCGGACGGCGCGTGCCTCAGCCATGGGCAGCCGCGCTCGCCGCATCAACATGCTGCCGAGTACCTGGGACGGGGTGTATTGGGTATTGAGATTGATGCCCTCGCGGCCCTGCCAGGGGCGATCCTTCGGGAAATTGACTCGAAAGTTGTGCGGCACCGAAATCCGTGTGCCGTGTCCGCGATTGCGGAAGCTAGAAGTGTAACGGACCTGAGCGGTCGCCCCTTCTCGGACCTGCGCGTCCACTCCTACGAACGTGCCGTTGACCAGGGCGTCGCTATCGGGTTCGTCACTCCACGTTTGCTTCAGGTAGTCCAGCTCGGACTTGCCCAAGATGAGACGGTACAGCGGCTGGGTACCCGTGAAGAGTTCATGATCCACTTGGTAGAGCAGATTAGCTGTGCGCCCATTTCCCGAGGCGACCACGGCTGGATAGGTCCGCGAATGGCTCGTGGCATCCCCGACGACCAAGTAGAACTCGATAATTGTACCTTCGGGTTGCGGCGGGAGGCGGACGGCGAATAAGCCGTCATTCGGCAACCCGTCTCCGTGGTTCCCGTCATCACCCATCGGTGTGCTGGTGAACGCGTCTGTCCCGTCCACGCGATGAAAAAGGGTCGCGCTCAGACCGCTGCTCTGATCGTCGAGCAGGCGAACGTGAATCGTGACTGGGTCGGTGGAGGTCGGGATCAGGGGGAAGTGGCCGACGTCCACAATCAGAGGGGCGATGTCGGTAGAACCCACTGAATTCGGTTGCCCGGGAGTTCCGCCGCCGACGGTGCTGGCCGCCCAGTTGTGCGCGTACGCGTTGGGGAGGTCCGAGTTGATGAGCTCGAGTGATTTCCCGAGCCCGTCGTGTTCGGCAAACCATTCCCACCCGACTCTCCCATACTGGTCCGGCACTCCCAGTTTTCGCGTGGCCCATTCTCCTTCGGCCGCATAACTCACTTCGCTAATGGTCTCTCCGGCGGCATTAGCCAGCGTCAGCGTTTCTCCGTTGTCTCGGAGTGTGCCTGTCCACCCGGCAACGAAGCCGGTTATAGTCGGGTGACGTGAGTGAAAAGTTGCGGCGTCCGCGGCCACGACTAACCGGCCCCCAGGCAGGAGCACGGTTTGAGGAGGGAATGTGAAATGGATTCCTCTAGTGAATTGCCAGCCCGCGAGGTTCACTGTCTGCGAGCCGGAGTTGTACAACTCCAACCATTCCTCCAGCACGTTGGTGCTCGGCGGATGGTACATGATCTCGGAGATCACCACGCCGGCAGCGGCAAGGGATGGGACCAGTGCCGCGGAAGAAAAAAGCAGGGCAAGGACAACGCTACGAAGGCGCGACATTTATCCCAATTTAGCAGCAACTACGCCGAGCGTTCTGAGAAACGCATGACAGTTCCGTCATCATCGATTCAGGTTGTCGAGCAATCGAGGGTGACCATCTGGCCAAATGCGGTTGGTAATCGCGGATGATCGTTCAAACGTTGAAAGTTTGGAGTCGATGATTACGTCGAGGCTCGCGCTTTCGCGGAAGGACGGGCGGATGAAACCGTCATCGGTTTGCAGGAGCTTGAACGCGAAGTCGGCAACCCAGCGGATTCGTCGGAATCCGAAGTGTTACTTGGCGGGGGCAGGGGGCGCCTCGGGAGCGACCGTGGCCGCCGGAGCAGGCCCGGGCGCAAACGTCCCAAAGATTTGCTGATTGCCGAGCTTTTCCGGGAGGTAGGTGTTGAGGTCTCCACGCCACCATTTGAAGAGGCCGAAGAGCACCACGAGGAGGAAGAGGTAGAACCCCCAAGGACGCCGTTTCTCGGCAAAGGGATCCGTGGTTTCGTATTGAGAACCGGGAGGAAGTTTGGCGACACCGGTGAGGGTCGTTCCGAATGGCACATTCACTTTGGCGCTTGAGTTCACCGCCCAGCCGTTCGCATCGAGAATGGGTCCCAGGTTGCGTTTCCGAAGTTTGATGAAGGCCAGAATCATCGATGGGCCGGAGATGAGGAGGATCACGCCGACTATGGCTCCGATGATCCCATAAATTCCCCACGCCAAGACGCCCATTAGGTATCCCACCAGTGCCGTCAAAAATGTCCCGATTGCGCCGAAGGCGACTCCCATCGCCGCGACGGTGCCGACATCAATTTTCGGAGGAGCGGGTGTCGAGGCGGCCTTGTCGGCATTCGCCGCAGTTTCGGCTGCCTCCGCCATTTTGTTGCTCGACGCGGCGTCGGCCGCCGCCGCTCGTTTGCTGATCAGACTTTCGATCAATCGGACAAACTTCTTGTAGGGCGACCAAAACGCCTCGCGCAGGCTGATCGGATTCTCGATGAGCTTGGTTATAGTCGCGTCGTAGTCGCGGCCTTTGCGATCGTAGAAGATCCCGTTGCGGCCAACCATCAGGTTATCGCTGTCCCCATCCGTGAAGGCGGCTACAATGGATAGCTTCTCCCCAGAGCCTTTTCGCACGCAATCACAGTAGGCCAGGTAGGTGCCCGCCATCGCTGCCATCGAAGCATGTTTCCCGACGTCTTCGACGTGCAGACAAAGGGTGCAGGAGCGCTGGTCCAAAAACAGTGTTCCGGCTTGGAAAATAGCCGGCTCGCCTCCGTCGTACAGGTCTTTGAAGCTGACGAAATTGACACAGAGTTTGTGCAGGTCGCGCTGGTAGTGAAGCAGCCGATCCACGCTGGCGACCGCGTTGACGTTGCCTTCTTCGGCTTTGTCCCGAGCAACTAATGCGTCAAGCGCCGCCTTGGGGTTGCTCGCGAGGATGGCCCGCACGCGTGCGATTCCCAATTTCTCCACCGAGACGCCTGCCTTGCTCCCCAGCCAGGCGCCGTAGGGCGCCAGTTTCGCACTCAAGGTGGCCCAGTCGGCTTCGCTCAATTCGCCGCGATCTCCCCGCAAGGGCTTTACGGCGTCGTTGACCCACGAATTCATCGGATCGGCCCACGCGGGATTCAGACCCGACCGCAAGGGAAGGGGCTTGGCTGCCGCTACCTGTGCCAAGGGAAAGCGGATCACTTCTTGGGCGGTCAC
>DLVS01000137.1 GCA_003445095.1 Verrucomicrobiales bacterium | reverse complement strand
GGTGCTTCAGGTGTCCTCCTCGGCGCGCCGTCTGCAACATGGGCGTTTGCAGTTCTATATTCTTTACGTGGTCGGCGGACTGTTAGTCCTGGGAGTCGTCGTCATTTTAGGGGGGGCGCGATGATCGTCGTTCTCGAATCCATCCTCCGACTCGCGGTGTGGCTGCTGCTCGCGCCGTTGTTGCCGGGTCTGATTAATCGGGTGAAAGCATGGGTAGCGGGGCGCCGCGGGCCGCCCGTGCTACAGCTTTATTACGACTTGGCGAAGCTGTGGCGCAAAGGCGTGGTGTTCAGCACGCTCGCGTCGCCCGGTTTTGTGGCGGGACCGGCCGTGGCCTGGGTCGCGTTGACCGGAGCCGCCCTGTTGATGCCGTTAGGACCGGCCGGGAGTGCTTTGAGTTTTCACGGCGACGTGCTGATGCTGATTTATCTGTTGGCCCTGGCGCGGTTTTGCCTGGCGTGGTCGGCGATGGAAACCGGTTCAGCCTTCGAGGGGATGGGCGCGGCGCGCGAGGTAAGTTTCGCCGTTCTCGCCGAAGCGACGCTCATCACGGCGGTCCTGTCCCTGAGCGTCCAAACGGGGAGTGTTTCGCTCGTCACCATGTTGTCCCCCGCGGCGGGCGCCGGTGCGGTGCTGCTGGCGGCGGGTCTGTTTACCGTGTTGCTGGCGGAGAATTGCCGCGTGCCGTTCGACGATCCGAACACGCACCTGGAGTTGACGATGATTCATGAAGTGATGGTGTTGGATCATAGCGGCCCGCCGTTGGCCGCCATTTTGCATGGGGCGTCGCTGAAACTCCTGCTTTTCGCCGTGCTGCTCGTACAAGCCGTGTTGCCGATCGGGGACTTATCGCCGCTGGCGGGAGCGGGCGCGTTAACGGCCGGCGTGTTGGTGGTGACTGGCGGGATCGGGTTGGTGGAATCGTTGATGGCGCGGGTCGCGTTTCGCCGAGTGCCCTTGCTGCTCACGACGGCGTTTTTGCTGTGTTTGTTTGCCCTGCTCGTCGCGTGGAAGGGCGGTGCTCGATGAGTGAAGGGACCTTAAATCTCCTGATCGGCTTGGCCATGGGGCTGAACCTGCTGGCGCTGGGCAGCAGCCGTTTGCCCTCGCTCATTGGGGCCATCTCCCTCCAAGGGGCCGTGCTCGGTTTGATGCCGCTCGTGATGGAGCATGAATCACTCGACTGGCGGATCATGGTTCTCGCCGCGGCGACAATGGCCGGTAAGGGCGTGGTGATTCCAACCCTGCTGCGGCGGGCGATGCGAGCGGCCAACATCGAACGTGAGATGGAACCGTTCATCGGTTTGGTCCCATCCCTGTTACTAGGGGCTGGAGGCACGATTGCGGCGGTGGCGCTCGCTCAGGCGCTGCCGCTGTTGCCAGAACACGCCGGAACGCTGCTCGTGCCCGGGGCGATTGCTTCAATTCTGACGGGCTTCATTCTGCTGATCGGTCGCGCCAAGGCGATCGCGCAAGTCTGCGGTTATCTGATCTTGGAGAACGGCATCTATCTCTTTGGCCTATTGCTCATCCACTCCACGCCGTTGTTGGTTGAGTCCGGAATTCTTTTGGATGTCACCGTAGGCGTGTTCGTCATCGGCATCATCGTGGATCGAATCCAACGAGCCTTCGATTCGCTCGACACCCGCAAACTCACCACGCTGCGAGAATGATCCCGTTACTCCTCATCATCGTCCCGTTGGCGGGGGCGCTCATCGCCGTGGTCTGGCCGAGCGACCGCACTCGGCCCTGGTTACTGCCGGTCTTCGGATTGGTGCACGTCAGCCTGACAATTTGGTTGTTTCTGAACCCGCCCGTCGTCGCCCCCGGAGCGTGGTTCGGTTTTGATCCACTGGCCCGGGCAGTGTTGCCGGCGGTGTCCTTGTTATTTTTGGTGTGTGCTGCCTACGGGGTCGCGTACCTCGGCATTCGGTCGGAACGGCCGAACCGGATCTTCGTCGCGTTGTTGCTCGCGATTCTCGGTTTGTTAAGCGCCGGACAGCAGGCTCGGCATCTGGGATTGCTGTGGATTGCGACGGAAGCCGTCACGCTCGCCGCGGTGCCGTTGTTGCATTTCAACGGCACTCCTCGCGCTTTCGAAGCCACTTGGAAATACCTGCTCGTGGGCGGCACAGGCATCGCGCTCTCCCTGCTGGGAACATTCTGCCTGGGTTACGCCTCGCTGCATCGCGGTGGGGTTGGTGATTTGACGTTTACGGCTTTGACGGCTCAAGGCGCTGGTTTGTCACGGCCTTGGGTATTGACCGCCTGGGTGCTGTTGCTCGTCGGATACGGGACCAAGATGGGCTTGGCTCCGATGCACACCTGGAAACCTGACGCCTACGGTGAGGCGCCAAGTATTGTCGGCGCGGTGCTGGCCGGTGGAGTGACCACCGTGGCATTCACGGCGCTCTTGCGTGTGCGCTCGGTCGTCGGAGCTGCGGGTGAAGGGCAGGTTGCTGATCGGACGCTCCTGGTCATTGGGCTGTTTTCGATGCTGGTGGCGGCGCTGTTCCTCTTGGGCACGCGCGATTTCAAACGGATGCTCGCTTACTCGAGCGTGGAACATATGGGCATCCTCAGTCTCGGCGCCGCGCTCGGCGGTGCGGGGGTGGCGGCGGCGCTGTTCCACGTCTGGAGCAATGGCTTAACGAAGGGCGCTCTATTCCTCAGTGCCGGCAACATTCGGCGCGCCGCCGGTTCACCCTCAATGGACAACGTGCGCGGCATGTCGGCGATCACCCCACGTTCGGCGGCGATCTTCGTTACCGGGATGTTCGCGGTCACCGCGTTGCCACCGTTCGGTCCGTTTTTTAGCGAACTGCAAGTAGTGCGCGCTGCTCTCTCGTCCGGACACTTCGTGGCCACGACCATGTTTCTCGTCTGCCTGCTCCTCGCATTCCTGGGCATGACGCGGGTGGTCTTCGGCATCGTGGATGGACGACCGCATCCGGCGACTCGGGCGCACGAGAAACGCTTCGTCGAATCGGCCGGCGTCATTGCCCCGCCGTGGGTGCTCTTGGGGTTGTCATTGTGGCTCGGACTCTTTACCCCGGCGATCGTACGCGAGGCCTGGGCGGCGGCGGTCACGCAACTTTTTCCCGCTGCATGAGCGCGACCACTTCCTTCGCTCTGCTAGCTAACGCGACGAGTCTGCCGTGGGTGGACGTGCCCGTCTGGCCTGTGGCCGAGCTCGTGCGGGCAACGGCGGACGAGCTCACCCGCGGCGCGCGCTTGTGTGCCTGGTTCGGGGTGCCGGAAGGAACCGACCTGTGTTTGGTGGCCGTGTTGGCTTTCGACGCCGATAACACGCTGGCGGTGGCTCGAAGCGCGCCGTTCAGCGGTTCCTATCCCGCGCTGACCGTCACGCATCCACAGGCCCACTTGTTCGAGCGCGAGGTCTGGGAACAACATGGGGTCACGCCCGAGGGGCATCCGTGGCTGAAACCGGTGCGGCGCACGCGAGGCAACGCGCCGGAGAATGCGGAGTTCTTTCGCGTGGAGGGTCGCGAAGTGCACGAAGTCGCCGTCGGTCCGGTCCACGCTGGCGTCATCGAACCAGGACACTTCCGTTTTCAGTGCGCCGGCGAAGAGGTCCTGCACTTGGAAATTGCGCTCGGCTATCAGCATCGCGGCGTCGAGGAAGCACTGCCGGGCGGCCCGCATCTCGCCACGATGAGTCAGATGGAAACCGTCGCGGGAGACACGACGATCGCCCATGCGACCGCCTATGCGACCCTCCTGGAATCGCTCACGGGAATTGAAGCCCCGTTACGAGCGCAGTGGCTCCGGGCGATCGCCCTAGAACTGGAGCGACTGGCCAATCACACCGGTGACCTAGGTGCGCTGGCGAACGACGTTGCGTTCTTACCCACTTCGTCAGCCTGCGGCCGAATCCGGGGCGAGTTCTTGAACCTCACCGCGCTGATTTGTGGCAACCGCTTCGGACGCGGTCTCGTGCGACCCGGCGGCTGCCGTCACGATCTGGAACCTGAGCGCGGGACGCAGTTACTCCAGCGTCTGCAGACGGCCCTGGCCGATACCGAAAAGGCGGTGGGGTGGTTTTGGGATGCGGCTTCGGTCCGGGCGCGTTTTGAGAACGTGGGCGCCTCTTTTCCTGATCAAGCCGCGGAGATTGGCTTGGTCGGTCCGGCGGCGCGCGCCTGCGGTCTGGTGCGGGATGTGCGATACGATCATCCGGCGGGCTGGCATCGTTTTGCGCAGGCTCCGGTCGCTGTGTGGCCCGGGGGCGATGTGTTCGCTCGGGCGCGTGTGCGCTCGCTCGAAATCCAGCGCTCCGGTGAATTCCTCCAGGAACAATTGGCCGCTCCCGTTGCCGGCGAACTGCGCACAGAACTGGGCGCGCCCAGTCCCAACACGCTCGCGGTAACGCTGGTCGAGGGTTGGCGCGGCGAGGTTTGTCACGTGGCCTTGACGGATGCCGCTGGACGTTTCCGCCGCTACAAAATTGTCGATCCCTCATTTCATAACTGGACCGGTCTCGCGCTGGCCTTGCGCGGCACGGCCATCTCGGATTTCCCCATTTGCAACAAGAGCTTCAACCTCTCCTACTGCGGTTTTGATTTGTGAGACTGCACCCGAGTTATGTTTGTCCTGAATACCCTGGCTTATCGGCTGAAGCGCGGCTGCGAAACGATGGCCTATCCCCAAGGCCCGGCCCCCGCGCTGCCTGACCGCCATGGCGGCGCCCTTAAGGTGGAGGCGAACAAATGTTCGGACGGTTGCCAAGCCTGTGTGCCCGTGTGTCCGACCCAGGCCATTACTCGCCCTGCGACGAAACCCGTGGCGCTCGATCTTGGCCGGTGCATTTTTTGCGCCGCGTGTGTGGAGGTCTGTCCGCCGAAAGCCATCACACCAACCGGCGACCATCGTATGGCGGTGCGTCGGCGCGAAGAGCTCGTCTTAGGTGAGTCGGGACAAGAGCAGGTTCGCCTGGCGACCGCTCTGGATGACAAACTTCGGAAACTTTTGGGGCGCTCGCTCCGCTTGCGTCAAGTCAGCGCCGGCGGCTGTGCGGCCTGCGAAGCGGATACGAATGTGCTTGGCACTATCGGTTGGGACCTCGGTCGATTTGGCATCCAGTTTGTGGCCTCGCCGCGTCATGCAGACGGCCTGCTGATCACCGGCCCGGTATCGAAGAATATGGAACTGGCGCTCCAAAAAACCTACGACGCCGTGCCCGCTCCGAAAATCGTGATTGCCGTCGGCGCGTGTGCGATCGCCGGCGGCCCGTTTGTCGGCCATCCTCAAATTCACTCTGGGGCGAGCGCTCTCCTGCCGGTGGACCTTTTCATCCCCGGCTGTCCGCCTCACCCGCTGACCATCTTGGACGGTCTACTGCGGTTGCTGGGCCGGCTGGAAAACGGTGCTTATCGATCAACCCAGCCGGGTCTATTGTCGCCGCGACCCGGTCGATGAGGGTTGTAAAGGTTTACGCGGCTTAGCCACTGCGACCGGCACTCTGCCGCGGTGCTGCGGAATCATGGGAGCCACCAATTCCGTAATCCGGATGTGAATCGAGGCCATGAACCGGGTAGGGCTGCCGCGCTGCGTCGGCCCCGCGCAAAGGCGCGGCCATTCGCAACAACGCGAGGGATGAATTCGACGCCTCACTGCGAAAGGCCAGCCCGGAGCTGCGCCCAGGCTGGGGACGGCGCAGCGCGGCATCCCTACCATTTGATTCATGGGAAGCGACTACTTCCAAAAAACGGACGTGAATTGCGGCCATGAACCTTGTAGTCGCTGACGGAAGGAGGCACTGACTAACGCGCCGCGGTTGGAGTCGCCTACGCGATAAGTCGACGCGACGTTGCGAAATGAATAGTGCGCGTCGTTCCCTCGGCGTACGACGGTTCATGGAGCGTATTTACATCAGTCTCGTTCCGATCTCTGACCCCAGCTTTCTGGTCATTAGTCCGCTGGCCTTGGCCGTCTATTATGGCGACCCTCAGTCTCGAGTTTTTTCTGGTTACCAAAATCGGCCGAAGTTGGTCACGAACCAGGTGATCAGCAGCGCGACTCCCAACGCCCCCAACGCGGCGGCCCCCAGAGTAGCCCAACCGCTAAGCGGCAGACGCAAGGGGGACGAAGCACGGCCTGCCTCTTTGGCTACGTAGAGCTTCCGCGTGATGCCGAGGATGACCACGGTCACCGCGAGCAAGAGCGGCACCGTGATTCGACCATTGAGTCGATCCCACACGAAGTCCTCCAACGAAAGTCCCGCGCGCAAGCCGGTAAGTGCTCCCAACGCGCCCCACACCCACGCCGTGTACGCGACGGCGCGGGTAGTCGCGAGCGCCGCGACCGAAAAACCGATCGCCATCGCCGCGAGGGGAACTGCGAAGATCACGCCATATAATAATTCGGGATGGCGCAACTCCACCGCGGCCAGGCCCGTGGACACAAAGAAGCTCAGGATCAGATCGGCCAGGTTGTGGTAGAGCGCGATGACGTTCATCACGGTCACCGTCAGCAAGCAACCGACGGCGACGAGCAGCCGAGCATCGAACCGTTGTGCGCGGGTGGTGGGTTGCGAAAACGCAAATTCCTCGCATCCCCCCATGACGTCGCTCCCTCCGAACGCCGGGCCGCCCACCACGGCGACCAATCCGCTCAGCATGAGGATCCACAGAGGATGAGCGACAAACGGCAATAACCACACGGCCGCTAACCACAACACGAGAAACGCCAGCAGCAGGCGCGAGTGAGCAAACCATTCTCCCCAAATCAATCCGACCCACAAACGCCGCCTCCGCGACGGTCGCGACGGCGGTGTGGACTTCTCCGGTTCTTCTACCAACCGAAATCCGGGCGCCTCCGATAAGGTGTTTGAGTTCATGACGACCGCTCGGCCAGGGATTATCGCGACGGCGTTAACTGCGCGTCAGTGTACAGCTCCCACGGGTAGTCCGTTCCGGCTGGTTTGTCGGTGCCGGCCCCTGGGCGAAATACCTTCCGGTCAACGACGGCGCCGTCGTGTTGGACCCGAAAAACTTGTCCCTCATATTGAAGGAAGTATTTGAAACTGGGGATGGTCACTGAGGCTGGAATGCGAACCCCGTGCAACTGGCATACGGCCGCTCCGGTGTCCGGCCCGAGGGAGGCCAACCGCTGCCACGCGCTTCGTCGCCAGGACAGCGGATGCAAATAAGAGAACGGCTCGGACTCTTGCACCTCTGCCAATTCTGCGGCCCACGATCCCGATTCCGGATCTCTGAGGTCGTCTTGTCCCCACGGTTCCTGAGAGGCGTTGGCAAAATTTCCCCAAAACAAATTGGTGGCTCGGTCCGGGCCTTCCGGACGCCGCAAAGCTGGGTCCGCGGGGCAGAGGAACGTTTTGGCCGTGGGGCTCGCCTCGAACTGCATCACCCGCGAGAGCGTCCGCGGACGTCGCTTTGTTTCTTTGGTGTAGAGTTCGATCGCCTGGCCGACCTGCCGCAAGTTGGCCATGCAGGTGATTTGCCGCGCCCGGACACGCGAGTTTCCCACGAACGACGTGAGCAGCGTCCCCAACACGGCCAGCACTGCCAACAAGGTGAGGAGTTCGACGAACGAAAAGGCGGCGTACCTTGTTCTCGTTCGCTGGGAGTCAGCTCGACGCGTCTCGGACATTGGTGGACCTGCTGGCGCTTCAATCACTCCAGCGTTTTCCTGACTGAGTTTCGCCCAACAGCCCCTAGTTGCAAACGCCTGGGGATCGAGAAAACGCCGGGACTCCAAACGGAAGCGGCCCGACGAGTGTAGTCCGGCAGGCACAGGGCGTGACTTATGAGCACATCGGTGCAGCAAGGTTTTCTTTTAGAAAATTGGGCTTCCAAATTCAACTGTTTTGGCTATCCCATACAGTTGCTGCGTCCAACAATCTTACCATTGCCCGCGGAACTCGCCGAGTTCGCGGGGTACGACCGAACTGCAAACGAACAACATTTGATCCAGTCCACTTTATCATCTGCGGACCTATGAAAGCTTCCTCACGCTCACGCACCTCGCGACCGGCTGTCTCGGGTACCGACCATGGCTTCACTCTCATTGAGCTTTTAGTCGTCATCGCGATCATCGCGATTCTAGCGGGAATGCTCCTGCCGGCGCTCGGGAGGGCAAAATTGAAAGCCACCGGGGCCGCATGCCTGAGCAACCAAAAACAACTCGTCACTGCCTGGTTTATGTATTCCCAGGACTCGCGGGACGAACTCCTGCCGACGATTGCTCCCGGGATGGACCACCCTGGCGGCGGCTACTGGGGTTCTCCCACGCCAGCTATTGCGACGGGCATCTCCACCACCGAAGCGGAGAAACGCGTCCGCACGGGCTACGAAAAATCCATCATCTCCAAGTACTGCAGCGCTGTGGGCGCGATCCATTGCCCCGGTGACCTGCGGACCCGCAAGCGCAAGCCCGGCCAGGGTTGGGCCTATGACAGCTATTCGAAGGCCGAACCCATGGGCAAATACTACGACAGCAGATGGACGGCGATGCAGGGTTGGGAAGCCGTGGCGAAGCAATTCTCTAAACATTCAGCGATCCAAGATCCGTCCGGTAGTATGTCGTTCGTCGAGGAGTCCGATCCCCGCAGTTACAACAACGGTACGTGGGTGATCAACGTCGGTTCCCCCGGCTGGGTCGATCCCTTCGCTGTCTTCCATGGAAACTTCAGTACTTTCGCATTTGCCGACGCGCATTGCGAAGGCAAGCGCTGGAACGATCCGAAGACGATCAAGGCGGCGCAGGATTCGGCGAAGGGCATTGAGAGCTTCTATTGGCAAGGGGCCAGCAAGAACAACCCGGACTTCGTCTGGGTATTCAACCGCTACAAATACGAGGGCTGGAAGCCGCTCACGGGAACCTGAAGTGTGGCACAACCAAGACTCAAGCCCAATGGCGCTTCAGCATTGCTGGCTCCTGGTAGTTCGGTTCGCGGCGCGAACAGGGCAAACAGGCAAGAGGTTTGATAACAACTTGACTGGCCAAGCTTGAACTGGATGGTTGCACCGGGTCCCCACGAAATATGCACAACCAGAGTTTCGCCCTCAAATTCGCTTTCGCTTTGGCCACCGCCGGCCTCTTCGGCGCCTCCTCCGCGAGCGCCACCACGCATTACCGATTTACTCAGGATGGGTATGCGGACGGAGCCCTGGTTATTGGGACATTTTCCGGAACAGACGTAAACTCAGACGGCACCTTGTTGTATCATGTGGATATGGGAAGCGGCGCCTCATTGGGCGAGCTGACGAGCTTTTCCATGAGTTTCTCAGGTAATTCGCTCATGACGCCTTTTTCGGTTGGAATGGGTGATCTAAACGTTCTCAGTTACGTGCTCGGCTCTGGTGGGCTGGGTGATGTTATCAGCGAAGGAATCGAGGTAGTTGGGCTGCAATATTTTTACGCAACTGGTGAGGGACCTCTGGGGGACGAAGGCCCTGGCGGTATCGTCGCTAGTTTTATAGCACCATTTGGAGGGGATCGTAGCCCCAATGTCGCGCGAGTAACAATTGTCCCAGACGGTAGTGTCACGCTGCCGATGTTCGCGCTGAGCTGCGGGGCTCTGACGCTCGGATCGCGAGTTATCCGCAGAAAATGACCGGCGGGATCGGCAACCGATTTACAAATCTCTAACGGCCTTAACGCAACAACTCACACTGTTAATTATGAGCATCGAGAATCGAGCCCTCCCCTATGCGATCTGTCTGACTGCGGCCGGTCTCGTCAGTGCACTCTCCGCGAGCGCCACCACACATTACCGATTCACTCAAGACGGATATTCGGAAGGAGCCTTCATTAGCGGGGCGTTTTCCGGAATAGACGTCAACTCAGATGGTAGATTATATTATGCAACTGACCTAGGTAGTGGCGAAACCGCGTACGGCGAACTGACCGATTTTTCAATCAGCTTTTCGGGCAATTCGTTAGTCCCGGCATTTTCGCTTTCGCTCAAACATTTCAATTCACAACAGCTATATGGGTTAAATGTTTTTAGCTACGAACTTGGCGGTAGGTGGCTCGGTGACGATTTCAGCGAAGGAATCGAGATGCTAGTCCAACATCTAGGTGTCGAATATTTTTATAGTACGGGTCTGTGGGTTCGTAACGACCCGGGCGGTTGGGTTGACTACGATGTCTTAGACTTTTCTGGCCCTCTTTCCGGAGCTGATTCGAGCCCGAATGCCGCACGGGTGACTGTCGTTCCAGAAGGGGGCGCTACGCTGACGCTCTTCGCTCTGACCTTCGGTGGCATGCTAGTGGGCTCAAGCGTCGTTCGCCGAGAGTGATCCAATGAGCCCCGATCACCCCGCTATCGACCGGGCCTCCGACGTCGAAATCGAACTAGGGCGAGTCATTGTCACCTTAAAGGAAGCGCACGCCTGTGAGGAAGGCGTTGTTAGGGAGTGCCTGCGCTCCGAGGAACTTGCTGGTGAGGTTCTTCGACTCCCAATCACATTTCCAGTTTGTATCCGACGCCGTGGACTGTGTGCAGGTGCCGCGGCGCTTCGGCGTGGTCGCCGAGTTTGCGACGCACCGAGACGATGACTTGATCCAACGTTCTGGTGGTGCCGAGGTAGCGCATTCCCCAGGCTTCCTGGAGCAGGTAATCGCGGGAAAGTACTTCGCCCGGTCGTGCGTGAAAGAGCTCAAGCAGTTTGAGTTCTCGGGCAGTGAGTTCTTCCGTCGTACGTCCGCGAGTGATCTTAAAGGTCCGCGGGTCGACCGAATTGGCCCCGATCCGAAAGGCGGCTTCAACCGGTGGTTCTTTGGTAGTGGGCGCGCTAACCCGTCGGAGTAGTGCTGACACGCGCGCAAGTAGTTCACGCACGCCGAATGGTTTGGTCACGTAGTCGTCCGCGCCGAGCTCCAAGCCAACCACCTTGTCCAATTCCTGCCCCTTGGCCGTCAGCATCAGGATGGGCGTACGGACGCCGGATTGTCGGAGGCTTCGGCAGACATCGTAGCCGCTCAAACCCGGAAGCATCACGTCGAGCAAGATCAAGGCGGGTGAAGATTTGCGTACCGCGACCGCGACCTCGTCGCCGCGTGCGCAGGTATCCACGCGATAGCCTTCACTGGTTAGCAGTTCGACGAGCCCCAGACGAATATGGGCGTCATCCTCGACGACTAAAATCGGAACGTTCATGCCAGCGGAATCTCCAAAATGAAAACGGATCCGCCCCCGGAACGCGGCACGTGGCGAAGGTCGCCTTGATGAGCCCGCGCCAGTTTGCGAGCGAGGCTTAGACCGAGTCCTGCCCCCGACACCCCGCTGTCGAGAGAGTCGTGCGCCCGATAGAATTCCTCAAAGATATGGCCAGCGCATTCTGCTGGAATCCCTGGGCCACGGTCAGAAACGCTCAAGCGAGCTAGCCCCTTGGCCCCGCCGCCCGCGCGGACGGTCTCGAGTTCCAAGATGAGTTCCTGTCCTGAGGCGGCGTATTTCTCCACATTGGAGATTAGGTTCACGATGATTTGAGCGAGCGCGTCAGCGTTTCCGCGGATGATAACTGGGTCCTCGGGAAGGCGTGTTTTCACTTCGATGCCTGACGATCGCAGGCGCGTCTCGTGCAGCACTAAGATGTCGCGGATGAGGATGGAGAAATCGAGCGACTGCATCGGAGCGGTTGCCCCTCCACGGTCCAGGCGTGCGAAGTCGAGAACACCGTCCACCAACCGAGTGAGCCGCGCTGACTCAGTCGCAATCACCTCAAGATGTTGACGTCGCCGAACGGGATCGGTGACCCGGTCCTCCGCCAAGAGTTCCGCGAACATTCGGATGGAGGTCAGTGGCGTCTTCAATTCATGTGAAACGTTGCTAACGAAGTCCGTCTTGCGGCGTGCCATTAACAATTCTCGGCGCGTCTCTTGCACCACTAACCAGCCGCCAACGGCGATCGCAGCCAGCAATCCGGCGATCATGGAGCCGAACGTCCAACGAAATGTTGTCGCGGCGGCAGCCGGCCGGCTCGGATCCAATTCATAAACGGCGACCTCCCAATGCGGAAGTGCCTCGCCCACTTCCGATGCGGCAAACGGGCGCCGCCATGACGCCGTAGTAAACGACGTGGGAGTCCGGACCAAGGGTTGGACTCGCTCATCAAGCAATGCGACTGCGAATTCAGAACCGAAGGCGGGCTCGGTTTGAAGGCGCGGCGCGAGACGAGCGATGAGTTGTGACCGGTCCAATTGCGCCCCGAAGACGACTTGGGAATCGCGGGCTGACCGGTGCCAGATCAGTACGTCCAAGCGATCGGGCATTCGTCGAGCGACAACCCCTTCTTGGGCGTCTCCAACCAACTGCTTAAAGTCAGCCGCCGATGTCTGGAGGCGCGATTTGAGCGGATCCAGAGATTCGCCGATTCCCTGTACCGGAGCTACGTTGCGAAAAAGCTCTACCTGCTGTTTGAGCGGCGCTGGTGTGGTCGGCTGAGCGGACAAGTTGATGCGCCCTTTCGGGGTGACGGCAAAGACTTCAACGCACTCTACTCCGGTGAGGAAGTCGCGGTTCAGCCGATGAAAACTTCGACTGGCTTCGCGGTTGTCCATTACCGAAGGCGAACACACCTCCGCGCCCAGCCGCACCGAAAATCCTACTTCCGCCAACGGCCAGACTTCCCGGAGCTGTTCATCGAAACTCCAGGCCGCGATCGCCGGAGTGTTGGTGCCGATGATGGCCTCGGCTTGCCGACCGAAATCCCGCTGCAATTCATCCACCTCGCTCGCCAGCGCTCGCGCCAGGCCGTCGGCCGCATCCTGGGCGAGTTGGAGTCGTTGGCGTTCGAACGCGAAACGCTGGTCACGCAACGACCGCAGCGCCAGTCCGCCGAGGACTAGCGCTGGGATGAAAACAGCGAAGGCGAAGATGACCGCGGTACGTTTCACTTCGGGGGCTGATTCAACGTGAGCTGAGGCTGAACTAACCGAGTTGATCTGTCAGATAGAATTGGAGACGGATCAATCGCAAGATCTCCGCGTGACTTCGATGCTGTTGTGACGTCTCGTCCGCCTTGGGAGTTCCTTAGTAGAATTTGGTGGGCCGTCTGAAGGTCCTTCTGCAAGGAGTCTTCGGTATGCCTGGTCATAGGGATGCCCGAACAACTGAAGAGGTTCGCGGTCACTAGCCATTTTGCCTCAATCTCGCCGACGCGAGCGAGTAGGGGTTCTCGAAAGCGCGGATTCACGGCCTCAAATCCTTGAAGCAGCGCTTGGACATTGCGTCCGGAGCGGAACTTCGCAAAGGCGGTTCTGGCCAAGTGCTCCTCGTCTGGAGAAAACACCTCCGCGCGTCCAACCATGACGCGGACCAATTCCGTGGGCGCCGGGGTTAGCTCCAGCGGCAGGATCCCGTCGGTCCATTCGCGCGGCAACAGGTACAAGATCCTAAGGCCGTCTTCGTCGAACCATGCATCGCGCCAGGTAGCTACCATGGCGGCCGCTTCATCCCCGCGAAGTCCCGCGACGGCGAGGTCGTGTTCGAGGCTGCGGGCTAGGTCTTTCGTAGTCGTCGTTCGAGCGGCAAACGATGACACGTCGGGCAGGGTGAGATGTAGAGACTCGCCGGGACGGAGCTCCGGAATCCGATGTCGGTAGGCCCGATCAGAGCGCGCCTCGATCACCTGGAGACCGCTCAGGGGGTGACTGCCAGTGTTTTCCACGATGAGTTCTCGGCCAGATGCCATCGAAACTCGGAGCGGCGTGGAAAAGTTCCCCGCACCGCGATAGAACAGAAAACGGTCACTCTCGCTGGTGTCGCGACCCGAGCTTGGAATCGTGACGCGGGCCGCTTGGACGTTGCGGGCGGCATAGTAGTGGCTCGCCTTCGAATCCTGGGGCAACGGGACTCGAGGCCGATCGTTGTCAGGCGAAATCGTCACAGACGGCCACTCCAAAAAGCTTTCGCGGGAGTCGGGAAGCACGTTCTCGACTCCGAACACCGGACCAAAAGCGGCCGCTTGCGGGAACCATTCGGTGATGAGCCCTTTCGGAAACCCGACTCGAGCCCGCAGCGTGATGGGGCGGTCCGTGTGAAAATAGATGACGGGCGTCTCCATTCGCTGGAGCCACGACCGACTGTCTTTGGTGCTGAACATTTCGAATCCCAATCGATTCCGGCCTAGGATCGACTCGGGGAATGGCCGTCGCCGTTCATAAACGAACTTAGGCAGATCGGTTCGGGTAAAGGGATTCCAGGATAGGGGCGTTCCGTCCGCTGCCTGGACTGAAGTGAAAGTTCCCCACTCGTGTGCTTGATAATTGACAGGCGAAGCGGCGTCACCAAGAGCGACGCAGTGAAGCGCGGCCCCGAAAACCAGAGCGGCGTAGAAGTGAGAGCAAGAAGTTTTCATGCGACCGTAGGATGGCGTATCCGATAGCGGAAGTTGTCAGGCGGTCGTACGGAGCTTGTAAAAGTTATGTCAGAATTGCGGCCCGCGCGTGGGCCCTCCTGAAGCACGACCAACTTTCACCAGCCACGTCGGGATGGGGCCATCAACGACCTGAACCGCGTTCGCAGGTTGCCGGCGGCCCAAGGGCTGCCTAAGTTTCGTTGTGCCCCGGATTGTATTGTTGTGCCTGGCCTTTCTGCCGTTCGGCCTGTTCGCACAGGTCAGGCTGGTCCCCACCACGGGGTTGAGCGCGGGCACAGTGTATGGCGCGGTGACTAAATCCACAGTGGCCGTTTCCGGACAGTCGTTCTCACAAGCCGTCCGGCTGCGAACGACGTCACGCCCGGCAAATTATTATGACGCCGGATTGACGCTCCCAACTATTGCGGCAGTGGCGAAGGACGACGTGATCGCCGGCGAAGTCTGGTTACGTCGGTTGCTGCCCGAGGGCATTGATGGGTTGGCCATCTTCAATTTCGAAAAGGCCGGCCCGAATTACGACAAATCACATACGGCACCGTTGCTGAACGGGTCCACCAATTGGACGAAATTTAGGTTCGCTTTCAAGTCGGTCGGTGATTACGCGTCCGGTGGCGGTCAAGTTGCGTTACACCTGGGTGCACAGCTCCAGACAATCGAGCTCGGCGGCTTGGTGATGACGAACTATGCGAAGACCCGCCCGCTTTCGTCGTTTCCCAATGATATCACGTATTCTGGCCGGGAACCCGAGGCGCCCTGGCGTGCGCCGGCAGCCCAGCGCATCGAGGAATATCGTAAAGCCAACCTAACGGTGACCGTTCGAGATTCGGCCGGCCATCCGGTTCCGGGCGCTCTGGTCGAGGTGAGGCAGGTGCGTCACGCTTTCGGATTTGGCACCGCAGCCGACGGCAACCGAGTGCTGGGTCGAACGGGCAACGCCAACGAACAAGCCAGGTATCAGTCGTATCTCACCAATTGGTTCAACCGCATCGTACTCGAAAACGATCTAAAATGGACGGTGTGGGAAGGAATCAACGGCCGCGACACAGCGACCAACGCACTGAGGTGGTTTAAGGCCCGGGGCATCCCGGTCCGTGGGCATAACTTGATCTGGCCTGGCACCAACGCGCCGGTCTTTCTACCCGCCGATGTACCCAGCTTATTCGACAATCCGGGAGCCCTCCGGACGCGCATCAGCAATCATTTCGCGGATATTTTGGGCCTCACCCAAGGGCTGTGCGCCGACTGGGATGTCGTCAACGAGCCGCTGCACGAGCGCGCCATCGAAGGTGTCTTGGGGCGGGACGCCTTGGTTGATTGGTTTCGGCAGGCCCGCAACTTGGATCGGTCGGCCGCCCTTTATTTGAACGAATTCGACAATCTGGAAACGCCCAATCGCGACGGCACCCAGCGTCTGCTCGATTTGCTTCTCGATCTTCGGCGACGTGGCGCGCCGATGGACGGGGTGGGACTACAAAGTCATTTCGGTTCGTACCTCACGGCGCCCCAGGAAGTATATGACCGGATTTCGCTGGTCATGAACACGGGCGGTTCCAGTCCCGGACCGGTCGCGAAGGCTCAGATCACGGAGTTTGACGTCAATGTGAATGACGAATCCGCCCAGGCTGATTACGTGCGAGATTTCTTGACCGTTTGCTTCAGTCATCCGCAGGTGGAAGGGGTGCTGATGTGGGGATTCTGGGAGGGCCAGCACTGGCAGCCCAACGCGGCTTTGATCCGACGCAATTGGGAGATAAAGCCCAGCGGAATTCAGTACAGCAACCTGGTGTTTCGCGAGTGGTGGACGACGACCAACGCGTTGGCTGATGCGACGGGCCAAGTGACGTTGCGTGGCTTTAAGGGCGACTATCGAGTTCGGGTCACGGCGGACGGAGTCGCGAGCGAAATGCCGCTCACCTTAACCAGCGATACGACTAAGGAAGTTCCGTTGGCCATCACCGTGCCAGAAGTTGCGGCCGACATCGTTGATGGGAAGGTGATGATCCGCTGGCCGGTTGTCGCCGTGGGATATCATGTGGAGCGAAGCGAGGCCTTAGTGCCCCCAAACTGGCAACCGGTGACGGCGACGCCAGAAGTTTCTGGTGACCACTGGCAGGTCCGCCTCGGTCCTGAGTTGCCGCCGGGCTTCTTTCGGCTCACGCGGTAGTTATTCGTGGAGATGTGGCGGCGGCCGGCCGCGACCGCGGCTCCAAATCGCACGTTCCTGAGCATTTTGTGCGAGCCACGGCCGTCACCGAATTGTAACCTCCGCGCATGTTCTCACTGCAGAGTGTCTTCGGCCGAAACGAGGTGTTCTTTGATCTGCTGGAAGAATCCGCGGCAGAGGCCAACGAAAGCGTGGACCTGCTCCGGAACACTTTGCTCGCGCCGAACAAGTCGATCGCCTCATTGGATGAATTCGCGATTCTACGCAAGAAGGACAAACGCATCACCGAAAAGATTCGCGAAGCTCTAACTCAGACCTTCGTCACGCCCCTGGAGCGGGAGGATATCGAAGCCCTCAGCATCGCTCTCTACAAGATTCCGAAAACGCTCGAAAAGTTTTGCGAGCGCCTGCTGTTGAGCCCGGAGCGATTTCAGTCAGTCGATTTTTCACGGCAAGTTCAGTTGCTTGCCCAATCCACGGAAACGGTCCAGCGCATGACGCGAGGCTTGCGGACCAATCCGGGGACGACCGCCATGAAGGATCAAAACGACCGCCTCCAGTATTTGGAGGGAGAGGCGGATAAACTCATGGTTGAGTTGCTGCGAGCCCTCTATGCCGGCCAGCAAGATCCCGTTACGGTGATTGCATTGAAGGACCTCTACGATCTCTTGGAGAAAGTGATCGATCGGTGTCGCGACGCCGGGAACGTGATTTTCTACATCGTCCTCAAGAACTCCTGATTGTCGCGCATGACGCTGCTGTTATCCGTCGTCTTCGTGGCACTGGTGTTTGAGTACATCAATGGCTTTCACGACACGGCCAATTCGATTGCCACGGTCGTTTCCACCAAAGTCCTGACCCCTCGCCAAGCGATCGTGCTGGCGGCGGGCACCAATCTGCTCGGGGCGTTGGTCGGAGATGCCGTCGCGAAAACGGTTTCGTCCGGTTTGGTGGATGCAACCTACGTCACGTCCACGACGCTGATCTGTGCGTTGTTGGGAGGAATTATTTGGAATCTGGTGACGTGGTGGTTTGGCCTGCCAAGCAGTTCCAGCCATGCGTTAGTGGGCGGGCTGTGCGGGGCTACTCTGGCTTCAGCGCACACCAATTGGGGAGCGATTATTTGGGCCCGGCATTTGGGCGGTCCGTGGTATAAGGATGAAGGCCTGTTGTACAAAGTGATCTTGCCGATGTTCACCTCGCCGGTGGCAGGTCTGATCCTCGGATTTCTTTTGATGACCTCGTTGTTCCTGCTGCTTCGCAACTGGCGACCGCGCATGGTGAACGCCGTTTTTGGCAAACTGCAGTTGGGCAGTGCCGCGTACATGGGATTTGCCCACGGATCAAACGACGCGCAAAAGACCATGGGCATCATTGCGCTCGCGCTGGTCGCCGGAACCCAAGCCGGAACGTTGGATCAGGTTCCACCGTGGTTGGAGTTTCTCCGGCATCCGATGCACCATACGGCTTCGGGGAAAGACGTGATCGCGCCCTGGATCAAGGTGATGTGTGCGCTCACGATGGCCGCGGGGACAGCCGCGGGTGGTTGGAGGATCATTCGGACGATGGGCCACCGAATGGTACGTCTCCAGCCGGTGAACGGATTTGCCGCTGAAACCACTGCGGCCACTGTGCTCCTGGTCGCCGCCCGCCTCGGGATGCCAGTGTCTACCACGCACGCCATCACTACCAGCATCATGGGCGTCGGGATGGCGAAACGGTGGCGCGCCCTCAACCTGACCGTCGTCGAACAGATTCTGTGGGCGTGGTTTCTCACTTTGCCGATGACGGCGGTTCTGGGGTACGTCCTTCGGCGCCTGACCATGTAGCGAAGGCAAGGGGAGCCGTTTGGTCCTGGTCATTTCGAAGGCGCTTCCTAGGCTCAGCGCATGCTTCCCCGACGCGATTTTCTACGACAGGCCCTCGCGGGGACTGGCGCACTTATCGCCCCCGCTTTGGTCCTCGGCCAAGTTTCCGGTGAACGTCCACCGCCGGCGACCGGGTGCGCTGTGCTTAATCCTCGGAACCGAGTTCCCGTCAGCATCATCATCGACGACTCCACCTGCTTGGTGAATCTCAATCGATTCGCCATGCCGCAATTCAACGACACGTTCGACGGAGCCAATCGGGTCTACCAACGGAACTGGCGCGAGTGGCCGGTGGAAATCCCGGACGCGTTCATTCGGGAATTCAGTGACTGGGCCACCGAGGCGGGAGTGAAAGGCAAGTTCAGCATCGTGCCTTTTCCAGCCTGCGTGGGCCGACTCGACCGCGGGTTACCTGGGTGGAGCCAGCAGCAGCTCAAGGATTCGCTCGAGTTGGTCCGGACTGGGATGATGCCCCGATGGGATATTCATCCGGAGATGATCACGCACACGCGGGTGATCGATTTGAGCACGGGCCAGCCCTACCAAGATTTTTCGCCGCGCTTCATGGAGAACTGGGAATGGACCACGGGACGAAGCGTGGACGAGATCGCCGCCTACATTGCCTATGCCTTGCGAATCTTGCGCGACGTGGGCTTGCCGTGCGAAGGCATCACCACCCCCGGTGGTTTCGGCAACCGCGCCTTGCCGCAGTTGGCCCAAGCGTCCGGAGAAGCCTTGCGTGACGTGTTCAAAGCCGAGATCCCGCATTACTTCCGACATTTGATCGACCAAGGCTCTGAGCCGGTAACGCCCCGTGTTGAGTACGCTCAGAACCTGAGCGGCGCTGATCCGCGATGCGTCGTGAGCATGATCGCCTGCACTGGCGATTGGACTGGCGGCTGGGACTGCACGGAGCCAGCGGGTGCAGACAAATTCATTACCGCCGACGGCAAAGGCGGTCGCTTAGTCGAGGTAATTGAACGCGGAGAACCGGCGCTGCTGCTGGCGCATTGGACCGGGGTGTATTGGAACGGGCGGAAGCTGGGCTTGGAAATTTTTCGCGAAGTCGTGCGGCGACTTCACGCGCGATTCGACAACTTGGAGTGGATGAAACTCTCGGAGATCGCCCGGTACTGGGCAGCGCGCGAACTCACCCAAATCGCGGTGCAACCGAACGGCGTTCAGTTCACGGCGCCCTATTCCTGTCCCGGATTCACCGTGAAGGTGAATACGCCTAATTCTCGTCCGCCTGTGGTAACCTCGGGACCCGCCGGAACCATCCAGCGGCTTCAGGCAGTATTCCGGCCTGGCGAGCTGAAGTCAGGAACTTGGCACCAGGTGAACGACGGCATTATGGCGAGCTTCGATTTGCCACGGGGTCTTACCATGTTGCGTTGGGACTGAGAGTTGCCTTCCGGCTGCACTCGGTTCGCTTGGCCGTCCGGTCTTCCGCTGCGGTCTTGGCGGTGTGGGCGAATAATACCCCGGCAGATCCTCGCGCTTGCTTTTCATTCGAGAGTGCCGAGGCAATCCTTGCAAGGCGGCCAAGCAAATTCACGTTTCTTGTGTTAAGCGGTAAAGTTGTCGTGGACGGCGACCGCGGCGCGGGAGAAGGCGACCTCGCTATCTTCGCCTGGGCCCAGACCGACGCCCAACTATTAGCGATGGATGGTGAACCCTTTGCTGAGCCGGTGGTCGGTCACGGTCCGTTCGTGATGAACAGCCGCGCAGAAATCGACCAGGCGTTTGAGGATTACCTGCTCGGACGCCTAGGCGAACTGGCCTAAGAAACCACTGAGTGTCCCACCGAGCGCGGCGCCGGTCCTTCTCTCACCCGACGCTGCGACGGCAACTTTTTCCGCTCACGCGGTGGCGCGTAGCACACCGCCATCCACTCGCACCGCCGCGCCGTTCGTGGCGCTGGCAAGTGGGGAACACAAATAAGCCACCATGTGTCCGACCTCCTCCGCGCTGGCGAACCGCTGGAGCAGCGACGTCGGCCGGACACTCCGAAAGAACTCCTTTTCGAACTCAGCCGAGGTTTGTTTAACGTCCGCCGCCAGCTTGCCGACAAAGTCAGTCACACCCTCGGAAGCGGTGGGCCCAGGTAATACGGCGTTGACCGTGACCCCGGTTCTTTTGGTGAGCTGGGCGATCCCATTCACCAACGCGAGTCCCGCGGCCTTAGTCATTCCATAATGAATCATCTCCTCGGGAATCTGGACGCCGCTCTCGGACGACACGAACACGATTCGCCCCCAATTTCGTTGCAGCATTCCGGGCAGATACGCGCGCGCCAACCGCACGCCGGACATGACATTGATCTCATAAAAACGCGCCCAGTCGGCATCCGGGATTTCCGTGAACGGCTTGGGCTCAAAGATTCCCGCGTTGTTGATGAGAATGTCGACCTCTGGCGCTTGCCGGATGAGCTCGGCACAACCCGCTGCCGTGGACACATCCGCCGCGAGACCTCGCGCTCGCGGGCCAATCTTCTGCGCTGCTGCCTGAGTGGAGTCGTTGCTCCGACCATTCACGATGACGTTGACTCCTTCCGCCGCGAGCAGGCGGGCGATGGCGAAGCCGATTCCCTTGGTCGAACCAGTGACTAAACCCGTTTTGTTTTCTAGTTGGAGATTCATAATGAATTCGTGCGTCGAAGATTATCTGCTCTCGTCAATGTCCGCACCTTTCTCGAGGAGTGTCCGAGGCTTAAACTAAGCTGAACCGAGCCAAGCGGAAGCCACGCTCCCGCCAGCCAGGAAAGTTCAGCTTCCCAAGCCGAGCGCCCGAGCGGTGTTCGATCCAGGCGGAGGCGGAGTCGGAATGTCGTCCGGCAATTGATCAATGAGTTCCTCGCTGATGCCGATCTTGTCCACGAGGATTTGACGCCGTTCGGCCGGTGAGACTGGATGGCGTTCGACCGTTCCATCCGCAAGCAGGGAGACGGCATGACCGAACGAAACGCCCACGACATTCGCTGCGATATTGCGTCGGGCCGTGACTTCGTAATTGAACGGGCTCCACCCGCGAGTCTGATCGTAGCGATCTTGATGTTCCGCGTGAGTGGCGTCGAAGTGTTCCACGCGGCATTCGAAGCCGTCGACCTGGTGAAGCGGTCGCCACCAAATGTGCCAGCGTTCTTCCCGGCGAGTGCAGCGCACGCCCCAGGAGGGATGACTTATCTCGGTTTCAGTCTGTGTGAGAAGCAACGGCTCCCCATGCAGAATCGAGGAATCCACCAAGTGCTTTTGTGAGTCCCATTCGACGACGACGGTGCCGTGGTTGGGCGGGAGGTTTGGCGCCACTAGCATGGTCGCGATCCCACGCCGGGCTGGAAACCCGAGCGAATTGAGGAGCGCACAAATGGCTCCGGCGCCCGACCAACAGGTGCCGCCCGCTCCGTGTTGGAGCCACGCGCTGAAGAAATCTTCGGCGGTACTTCCGGGAAGCGGTCCGACGTTGCCACGGGCGATGTGAATCAGTTTTCGAACATTGTCGAAGGGCACTCGGTGGCACCACGCGTCATAGAGGGTCCGCAACCCGTCCAGGTTGGCTTCGGGCGCACGCGAGAATCCGAGGCGCGTCAACACCTGATCACGCAAGTTCGGTTCCAGTTCATTCCGAGTGCGGTTTTCCATCGGCAATTGTCGTGCGCGAACGTTGAGTGGCGGCACGTCCGTTCGTCAACGCCTCGTAGCCGCCGAGGGAACGAGGCGCACTTTTGCCCTCCGCTGCCGATTCTTCGAACGACGAGCGACTTCACCCGCGAAGGAGAGTCAGCGCGTCCTGCCGTCCGCGGCTACGTAGTCGTCGAGGGAACGAGGCGCACTTTTGCCTTCCGCTGCCAATACTTCGAACCGCTCGAAACCTCACCCGCGAAGGAAAGTCAGCGCGTCCTCCCGTCCGCGGCTACGTAGTCGTCGAGGGCGTGCGCGCGAGAATCGATGTCATAACTTCATCGAGAAGCTGGGCGTCCATTTCCACAAGATGAGATCGCTGCGGGAATCGGCCTTCGTTCACGTCGGCGATGTATTCACCGAAGGCCGCGATTCGCTCTTGTTGCAGGCGGCGGTTTTCGACGAGGAAATTGCGATAGGCCTTGGCATGCCGGGGCGCGCGCTCCTCGTAGTCGCCGAGAATATCGTCGGAGAAAAGAAACTGAGTGTCGCAACCGCTCCCGGAGCCGAGCGACATGAGGATGAGCTTGGTTCGGGAACACAGGAATCGCGCGAGGTTATGGGGGACCACTTCGAGTTCCGCTGCGTAAGCGCCCGCATTCTCCAGTTCCTTCATGCGGCGATAAAGTTCCTGGGCTTCCGCGACGGTCTTGCCGATCGCTCGATAGCCGGTCCAAGTGACGTGTCGCGGGACCATGCCCAGATGCCCCACCACGGGAAGTCTCTCACGCGCCATCGCCTCGACGATCCTCGCGCTGGCGGAGCAGTACACCGAGCTGGCCCCGAGCTCCAAAGCGTGAAATCCGATGCGGATCGCCTCTTCCGGGGACGCGAGTCCGTGCGGAGTAGCCGCCGAAAGGAAACTTTCTGGCGCCGCCGCGACGAGTAGCGGCAATCGCGCCTGTGCCTCGGGTGAGTCGAAGCTGCAACTCATCAAATCGACTCCCGCCTGTTCCGCAGCGGCGGCTTCCTCTGGGGACTTGACGTGGATATGGGTGAGGCAGCGTTTGCCCTTGAGCTGTTGGAGATCGTAAACGGTGTACTTTTTTCGCGGGCGAAGCATCGGCCAAGGACTACGAAAACGCTGAGGTGGTTTCAATCGCCATTAGCTGACGCGCTGGCTCGCTGGCCCGCCCTCACTGCTCAGGAGAGTAGCTAACTTGGTAGGGCCGCTGCGCGGCGGCGGCCCCACGCCTGAAGCGCGGCTGCGCAATTCGACGCATCATTGCCAAGGGTGTGGCCGCGGGCGCATCTCCCGCTTGCCGTCGGGAATGACTTCGGCAAGCTGACGCAAAGAAACGCCCGATGATTGCCCAAGAATGAAAAACCTCACTGACTCACGATGGATAAGGCTCAAAGGAGCACTTTTCCTATTCGTGGGATTAGTTCCATCGGCGCTTCTGGTGATCGTGGATTCCGATCTCCCAACGACGGTCTTGCAACTAAACCACACAGAAACACCAATGAAAACCGCACTTGTCCAACCCTACCTATTCTTCGGTGGCCGCTGCGAAGAAGCACTTGAATTCTATCGCGCGACTCTCGGTGCGCAGGTGGATTTTCTCATGCACTACAAAGACAGCCCGGAACCGATGCCACCCGGTATGCTCTCGCCTGGCTTTGAAAACAAAGTCATGCACGCCAGCTTCCGCATCGGAGAAACCACGCTTATGGGGTCGGATGGATGCGGGGAGGGTTCAAGTTTCAACGGCTTCTCGCTCTCGCTCTCCGTGCCGACGGAAGCCGACGCGGACCGAGCCTTTGCGGCCCTCGCCGCGGGCGGCCAGGTAACGATGCCGCTCAATAAGACTTTTTGGTCGCCACGCTTCGGCATGCTCACCGATCGTTTCGGCGTTGGCTGGATGGTCAGTGTCAAGGCCTGACAGTTTTCTGTCGGCCGGAGAACGACCGTCAGGTCGCACCGCTAGCGAGGCCGGTCATCAGGCTGCTTGGGGCAACATCCGGGGAGGTCGGTCGGGCCGAGGTAACCAAATCTTAAAAGTGGTACCGCGGCTCACCGCGCTTTCGAAATCAATGCGGCCTCCGTGGTCGCGAATAATTCGCTGGACGACCATCAGGCCGAGTCCGCTGCCTTGTTCTTTGGTGGTTTGAAATGGTTGGAAGAGGCGGCTGAGCTGCTCGGGCGGAATTCCGCAACCGGTGTCGCCAACGGTGATCCAAACACTCTCCGCCGTGGAGCCGGAAGCCAGCGTGAGCGTCCCTCCCGTGGTCATGGCTTGGAACGCGTTTTTTACCAAATTGACCAAAGCTTGCTTCAGTTGCGCCGCATCGAGCCGTACCACGGGTACCTCGGGCGCAAGCTTTTCGACAATACGCAGGCGCCGATTCTCTAGTTCTGGGCGCAGCAAATCCAAGGTATCGCGGATCACTTCATTGACCGAACCGTCCTTCAGTTTGGGAGGTGTCGGTCGCATTGCTTTGAGAAAATCGGAGATGATATAATCGAGCCGGGCAATCTCTCCCTGGGCCACTGAAAGGTACGAGGCCAGTTTGTCCGTGATGACGGCCGGATCGGCCGAAGATGCCCCCGCGGCAATCTGTTGAAGTTTCCGCACCTCGCGCTCCATGAGTTGGAGGTGGATATGAATCGCATTGAGCGGATTGCCAATCTCGTGCGCCACGCTGCTAGCCAGCAAGGTGAGGGCGTGCAGACGTTCCGCCTCGATAAACTCTTGCGTTCGATGGTGGGTTTCCGTGGCGTCGTGCAAGACCAGGGCAATTCCGGCGCCCGGATCTTGTTCGATGGGCGCAGAAAAGACCCGAAGGAAGCGCGGACGGGGGAAGCGGACTTCAATTTCTCGCCGCACGACTTTCTGACGTTCGGAACTCCGGAGAACATTTTCGCCGAGCTCAGGTAGTAACCGTCCCATCGGTTGTCCTAACGCCCCCTCCGGGGCCACTCCCAGCAAGCGTCCGGCCGCCTGATTGAGATAGATAACCCGATCGTCACGATCGGCGACGACCACGCCATCTTCAATCGTTTGGAACAAGGACTCCAACAGGGCCCGCTCCTGCTTCAACCGCTCCACCAGACTGTGCAGTTCTTGGGCATCCAACCGACTGAGTCGGTGCAGGACTTTGTCGATGAACCCAGATTTGGGACGAGTGGACCGGTTTACAGCCATTTCTTATGCCGGAAATAAATCAGCGTCAGTCCGGTAGTCGCTAAGGTCAGAGTCAGCACGTAGAGATACCCGTGCTTCCAATGAAATTCCGGTATCGTTTCGAAATTCATTCCGTACCAACTTGCAATCAAAGTCGCCGGGGTCGTGATGATGGTAATCATCGTCAGCACCTTTACCACTTCCGACGTCCGATTCGACGACATGTTGAGGTAAATCTGCAGGATGTTGGACACCGAATCGGCATAGCCCTGCGCAAGTTCGGCAATTCGGAACAAACTGTCGTAGACGTCCCGGTAATACGGCACGAGATGGGCACGCACGAGTTTGAACTCGCCACGCGCAAATCGTCCCAGCACCTCCCGTTGAGGACCGATGATCTGGCGCAGGTGAATGATCTCCTTCTTGATTCGGAGGATGTCTTCGAACGTTTTCTGCTCCGGTTTTCGCAACACTTCATCTTCCAGCTCCGCGATCTGGAGTCCGAGTTGCTCTAAGGCCGGCTTGTAGTTGTCCACCAGTGAATCCAGCAACGCATGCGCGACCCGATCCGGCGCGCGGGCGACGTGGACCGTGCTACGCAGACAGCGATCTTCAACTTCTTGGATGCAGTGGAGCGGCACCTCGTGGTACGTCACGAGGAAATTGCGTCCGAGGAAGAAGTTCAACTCGCGCGTGTCGAACAAACCGTCGTTTCGGTTGAAGTCCACCGCGTGGATCACCATGAACAAATAAGGGGAAAAGCGGTCGTCCTCCTTCGGTTCGTAGCCCTCGACTTTCGGTGAATGACTCTCATTCAGGCAGTCCTCGATAGTGAGGGGATGGAAGTGAAATACGCCGTCGAGGATCTGGCGGGTCTCCTCAGCGGGCGCGGCTTCAATATCCACCCAGAGGAACAAGTTGGTATCCGCGAGCAGCGTGGGCATGAGAAATACCTCGATGTCCCGTGAGTGCAACCGGCCGGTGGTGGTAAACGCAAAGGAGCGGATCATGAACCGTGGCGAACCTTGAGCCCAGTTCCAGGGAGAAGGAAATCAAGAAAGGGCGCGATATCACCGGTCGTCGGGGCGACGGCTGATTCTGACCTGATGGCCACTGGTGCCGGACGCCGGCCTCAACGAATGGCTTCACTCTCGGCGCATTCGGCGCCACGTTCACGAATCATGCGTCGGTTGGATCTCCAAAATCCGGACGTGAATCGCGACCATGAACCTGGTAGGGCGGCCGCGCTGCGGCGGCCCCGCGCCAAAGGCGCGGCCTTTCGCAACAACGCGATGGATGAATTCGACGCGTCACCGCGAAAGGCCGGCCCGGAGCTGCGCCTGGGCCGGGGACGGCGCAGCGCACCATCCTTACCATTTGACGGTTCATGCGACGCAGGGATTTGAAGACGCGTGTCTGGCGGACCAACCGCCCGGGTTGGCCCTCCATTGGGGCCGGCGGCTTCGGCATTTTGCTGGCCGGCTTTTTGTGGGCGCGTGGCGAGACACCTCCGGCATCGGTTGCACCAGTACTTCGACCGGCCGAGATTTCGCGAGTCGCCGTCCGCGCGCGCCACTGGGGTTGGGACGATGTGAAGACCAATCTCGTCTTGGTTCGTCGTAACGCTCAGTTTATGACCGCGGGCTATCGCGTTTCGGATGCGGTCGTTTCAAACCTGATGGCCTCAGTGGCTCAGCCGCCCAGAGCGGAAGTCGATCCTACGGATTTGGGGCTGACTGAATCTTGGTTGGCAACCAATCGGACTAAGCTCTTGGAGTCCTTCGCCGGCGAAACCGGCCGAGGAATCTTTCCGCTTGCGTCCGCCCGTCAACGGGCGTGGCTGACCAATGCGTTGTTCGATCTGGATGTGCTTCGCGCGCTCGTTCGGGGCGTCAATCACCGGATTTGGACAGACGATTATCCGGAAATGGACGTCGTCTTCTGGCGCGGAGAGGCCGAAATCGTCCGGCTCCAGTCCACGGAGCAAAATCCCTTCATGCTTCCCTGGGAAGTGAGTTGGAACACCAACCAATTTCGCACGTACAATGCGGGGATCGGTCGTGCGCTCGCCGCCTTGTTGCCCGCTGGATTCCTGAACCGTGATCGGTTGCAGGGAGATTTGATTGCGATCATTGCGCGTGATTTTCCTAACCATCCTCGAGTCCAACAGGAGATGGCATGGATGGTTTCGGAAGAAACGCTCGGGGCGAGAACGAATGAGTTGTTCGCTGCGTTCGATTTTCAGCCGTGGTCCTTGGGTTCTGGAAACTACGGACGGTATCCCGAAACCTGGAATGCGACGTTGCGCCGCACCAATTGGCCCGTCCGCCTTACGATGCCGCTGCGGATGGCCATTGCAGACGGCGTTGCACCAATGCTGCCGCAGATCATGGATAATGCCGATACCCGGGTCAGTCCTCTCCTTAACTCTCGATGGGCGGCCGGGCTGACCGAACGCTCGGCGGACTTCTCCTTGGAAGTCGCGCCCGCAGGGTCGATGGCCGACGACAGGTATTTGCGGGGTCACATGGCGAAGGTCGGACTGGACGAGTTCTACGATCAGGTCGTACCCCTGATGCGGCAGGGACTAGCGTTCATTCTCCGCGAAGGGAACAAGCGCACGTCCGAGTGGGTTGTATTGCCGAACGGAAACTTCCTGTTGGTGAAGTTCGCGGGCGACGGCGTGTTAGATTGGTCGCCGTCGGAACTGGGCTTCCGTGGTAACCCGAGTGATCTCCAAGGGATCAGTTACAATATGGTGGGGGTGTTTCTGACACCCGACGGCCGCATTGAGCGGGTGGTTCCGCGAGTTGACCGATAATCCGTGGTCAATTTTCCGAGGAATTTTCGTGCGAACTGGCTCGACGTTGGCCGGATTGATTGGATCGTTCCCCGGTCATGAAGGTTCTCGCGCAATCGAGTGTCGCTTTGCTTGGACTCGTGCTGTTCCTCCACCCACCGATCGTCGCTGCCGATTGGCTTCAATGGCGTGGGCCGGGTCGAGAAGATCACTCGCCCGACACCGGCTTGTTGAAGGAATGGCCGAAGGACGGGCCCAAACGGGTTTGGCTTTTTCAAGACGCGGGACTGGGTTATGGCGGTTACTCGGTGGCGGGAGATCGTTTGTTTACCGTGGGCTTGCGCGGCGACACGGAGTTTCTTATCGCGGTCGACGCCAAATCTGGCCAGCAACTTTGGTCCACGCCAATTGGCCCGAAGTATACCAACGGTTGGGGTGATGGCCCGCGCATGACTCCTACTGTGGACGGAGATCGAGTTTACGCTCTGGGAGGAAATGGACTGCTGGTGTGTGCGGCTATCGCAGACGGCAAGATTCGTTGGCAGAAGTCGCTGGTGAAGGACCTGGGCGGTCAACTCCAAGATTGGGGTTACACCGAATCACCCTTGGTCGCCGGCGACCGGATCTTTTGCACACCCGGCGGCTCGAAAGGGACGATGGCGGCGTTGAACAAACTGACCGGCGAAGTGCTGTGGCGCAGCGAGGAATTGAAAGACAATGCACAGTACTCGTCGCCGATTCTGGTCGAGCGTTCCGGTCAACCGCAGGTGGTGCAGTTGGTGATGGAAAAGTTTTTTGGACTCGACCCTGCGACCGGCAAACTGATTTGGAAGTCTGACTTTCCCGGTAAGGTTGCGGTCATTCCAACGCCCATTCAGCACGACGGAATTGTTTACGTAACGGCGGGTTACGGAGTCGGATGCAAGGCCGTGCGGCTGGGGGCCGGCAAGACCGTCGAAACGGTGTATGAGAACAAAGTGATGAAAAACCATCACGGCGGGGTCGTTCGCGTGGGCGATCATCTGTATGGCTACAGCGATGGGCCCGGATGGGTCTGCCAAGACTTCAAGACCGGCAAAGAGATCTGGGCGAACAAAAGCCTGGGGAAGGGGGCCATTCACTTCGCCGACGGAATGTTGTATTGCCTCGATGAAGGGAGTGGTGAGGTCGCATTGGTGGTCGCCTCGCCTTCGGGCTGGAGTGAAAAGGGACGCTTCAAACTGTCGCCGCAAAGCGAAAGACGAAATCCCCAAGGGCGCATCTGGCCGCATCCGGTGGTGGTGAACGGGCGGCTTTATCTGCGAGACCAGGAGCTGCTGTTTAGTTACGACGTCAAGGGGAACTAGTGGGGCTTCAAGCATGCCCCTCGAACGAATTACCGACGAAGAGGAACTCGAGAGGGTGCTCACTGAGCCCACCCCGGAGCTCATCGAGTTTATCAGTGGTGTTTCGAGTCCATTAGTAATCCTGGGCGCGGGCGGGAAAATGGGCGCGACCGTCGCGGTGCTGGCCCACCGCGCCGCCGCTGCGGCCGGGCATCCGCTGGAAGTCGTCGCCGCGAGTCGCTTCTCCGATCCGATCGTTCGCACGCGCCTCGACGACCGGGGTATCCGCACGCGGCATGTCGATCTATTGGAGCCGGCGAGCGTGGCTCAACTTCCAGACTCCGAGAACATCGTTTCGTTGGTCGGACTTAAATTCGGCACCACCGAAAACCCAAGCCTGACTTGGGCTCTCAACACCCTTGCTCCCGTTCACATGGTGGCACGTTATCCCTCGGCTCGAATGGTCGCGCTCTCCACCGGCAACGTGTACCCGCAGGTTCCCTTGGATTCCCGTGGCGCCACCGAAGACCTTGCTCTCACTCCCCTCGGTGAATACGCGAACGCAGCCGTGGCCCGTGAGCGGTTGTTCGAGTATGCAGCCCGACGACACGGAACCCGCATCGCGATCGTGCGACTCAACTATGCCGTGGAACTGCGTTACGGTGTGTTGATGGACATCGCGCGCAACATCTGGCGGGGTGAACCGGTGAACGTGGCGAATGGTGGCTTCAATTGCGTCTGGCAGGGCGAGGCCAGTGAACGAATCCTTCGTTGCTTGGGGCTCGCAACTCATCCCCCCGAGGCATTCAACCTCTGTTGCCCGGAAATTCTCTCCGTTCGCGATGTAGCGACGCGGCTGGCCGCCGAACTCGGCAAAAAGGTGGCCTTTACCGGTCACGAAGCCTCGACCGCTCTGCTCAGCAATCCCGCTAAACTTGAGGCGCGACTTGGTGGGTTGCGGACGCCGCTCGACCACCTGATTCGATGGACCGCGGATTGGGTGAAGTCGGGTGGGCGCACTTTGAATCGCCCCACCCACTTCGAAGTGCGTGACGGACGATACTGACATGAGTTCGTTTCCGCAGCCGCCGGCGTGGGTTCGCGAGCGACTCCGTGCGGGGCTCGTGATTCCGGCCCATCCTCTCGCGCTCACTTCGACCCGCCGGCTCGACGAACGGCATCAGCGAGCGCTCTCCCGCTACTATCACGCAGCGGGTACGGGAGGAATCGCCGTGGGTGTGCACACGACTCAGTTCGCTATCCGCGAACCGACCGTGGGGTTGTACGAACCCGTCCTTCAGCTCGCGGCGGAAACGTTCGCGGCCGCTGACGAACACACGGGAAGACAAACGGTAAGGGTTGCGGGAATTTGCGGGCTGACTGCACAGGCGGTAACCGAAGCGAGTTATGCCCGAGAGATCGGCTACCACGCGGGACTGCTGTCCCTGGCCGCCCTGGGTGACTCAAGCGAAGCCGCACTCGTCACTCATTGCGAGAACGTCGCGCAAGTTTTGCCGTTGTTTGGATTCTATTTGCAGCCGGCCGTCGGTGGACGTGTGCTGTCCCGTAGGTTTTGGGAGCGTTTCGCGGAAATTCCGAACGTCGTGGGAATTAAGATCGCGCCCTTCAACCGATACCAGACGCTCGACGTGATCCGGGGTGTGGTCGCGGCTGGCAGAGCCCACGACATCGCCTTGTACACGGGAAACGACGATCAGATTCTGCTCGATTTGCTCACGGGATTCGTCGTTCCGAGTGAATCTGGGGACACTCGTCTTCGCATCGTCGGTGGCTTGCTTGGACAGTGGGCGGTGTGGGCGCGCCGGGCGGTCGAGCTGCTCGATGACTGCCGCTCGCTGCGTGGGCGCGACACAATCCCCAGCGCGCATCTGACGTTGGCAGCGCAAATCACTGACGCGAACGCTGCCCTCTTCGACGCCGCGAATAACTTTGCCGGTTGCATTCCAGGCCTTCACGAAATCCTGCGCCGCCAAGGACTCATGGCGGGAATCGAATGCCTGAACCCCCATGAGCGCCTCTCGCCGGGACAAGCGTCGGAGATCGACCGCGTCTGCCGCCTCTACCCGCACTTGAATGACGACGAATTTGTTCGCGAACACCTGGACGAATGGCTGAGGTAACGAGCGGGAATTGGGGCGGGCTGGACCCCAAAAAGCCGAATGTGAATCGGGACCATGAATCGGGTAGGGCGGTTGCGCCGCGGCCGCCCCGCGCCTGAAGCGCGGCCTTTCGCATCGGCGCGAGGGGAGAAGGTGGCGCGTCTCGGCGAAAGTTCGGCCCGGTGCTGGACCCGGCCGGGGACAGCGCAGCGTGCCAGCCCTGCCGTTTGAACCGTTCATAGATTCCAGCGCCGTATTTCAAGCCGATCCGTTCGCTGAATTCACTGACTCGCCGTTCGACATTCCACCGCGCCGCCATACCCTTCGCCGCGTGATTCGCAACGTGATCTTCGACTGGTCCGGCACGCTGGTGGACGATCTGCCGGCGGTGTGGGAGGCGAGTAACCATGTTTTCCGACTCGCCGGCGTTTCACCGCTCACGCTGGAAGAGTTTCGTGCGGAATTTCAACTTCCCTACCGCGGCTTCTACGAAAAATTCGTCCCGCACGTTCCGCTCGAGCAACTGGAAGTTTGGTTTCATTCACGGTTCTTAGAGTGCCAAGATTCGGTGGTCACGCTGCCGCACGCCCGCGAGTTGCTCGAATTCTGCTCGGGGCAGGAGTTGCGCTTGTTTGTGCTCACCACGGTTCATCCGAAACACTTCGCTGCGCAAGCGACGGCGACCGGACTCGGCGGCTTTTTCGAGAAAGTGTACGCAGGTGTCGCAGATAAACGGGTCCGGATCGCGGAATTGATTGCGGACAACTTGCTCGATCCGGAAGCCACGGTGTTTATCGGGGATATGCAGCATGATATCGAGACGGCGAAACATGGAGGCATCCACAGCGTGGCGGTGCTGACGGGTTACAATTCGTTGAGTCAATTGCGGGAAGCGAGTCCCGACTTGATCGTCGAACACTTGGGCGAATTTCGGCTGCTGTTGGAACGGCAAGGACTCCACCTGCGGCCCGCACCTGGCCCTTCGGCGCCGCGATATCCGATTCCCACGGTGGGCGCCTTGGTCTTCAACGACGCGGGCCAATTCTTGCTCGTGCGCACCAACAAATGGTCAAACCTTTGGGGCATTCCCGGCGGGAAAATCGAGTGGGGTGAAACCAGTGAAGCGGCGCTCCGACGAGAACTGCGGGAAGAAACCGGCCTGGAGGTGACGAAGCTAGAATTTGTCTTGGCGCAAGACGCCATTCAACCGCCCGAGTTTTACAAGGACGCTCACTTTATCCTGCTGAACTTCACTTGCTGTGCTCCGGGATTTCAGATCGTTCGACTGAACGCCGAGGCGCAGGAGTTTCGCTGGCTCACGGACGTGGAAGCCCGCCAGCTTCCACTAAACACGCCAACTAAGGTGTTGCTTGAGGCGGTACGCCATCGCAGCCACGGTCAATCGCCGCCCAAGGGCTCGACGGAGGTGGCCGGCCGATCGACTATCGTCGTTCCCATCGTTTGATATGGATACCATCACGCTGTGCGACCTCGAGGTCCAGCTTCGGGTCGGAGTTCCCGAGGCGGAACGAGCCGAGCCGCAACGCTTGCTTTTGACGGTTGAGATGGATCACGACTTCGCGGCGGCGGCGCAAAAGGATGACCTTGCCCAGACGATCAACTACGACGCAGTACGCCGGCGGCTGATTGAGTTTGGAAACGGCCGGCAGTGGAAACTCATTGAAACGCTGGCTGACGAATTGGCGCAGATGATTCTGACCGAATTCAAACCACGAGGCGTGCGAGTGGAGGTAAAGAAGTTTGTCTTTTCCGACGCGAGGTACGTTTCCGTCAAGGTCGACCGAAATCGAACTCCGCGACGTCCAACGCCAGCGCAACAGTTGATGCAAAAGATCGGCGGCGTTCCGGCGGGGCTCAGGTGACTGAGGAGCGCGCTCGCCGCGGTCGCATTGGTGATTCGTTCGCGCAGGCTAATTTTTCTTCTCGTTCGCCTCCCAGGTAGAATACTTCAGTCAAGGGTTCTGCGACCGGAGAGTTGTCGGCGTGAGTTGGCATGAGCTCCCGCATATCCCGCCACCAACGTCGAACTACTTCGGTGTTCCCAACGGAGTCCCACTGCGCCTGGCTCGAGAACTCCACGTACGCGAAAAGTTGACGCGTCTTGGGATGGAGAAAGATCGAATAGGTCCCGACTCCATGAGCACGCAACACCGCCTCGAGTTCGGGCCAGATGGGATTGTGGCGCTGAGCGTATTCGGCTTCAGCCCCAGGATTGACCGTCATTACGAACGCTTGGCGAATCATCAGAAATCAAATTGATCGATGTTCTCCTTAGTGAACTTGAATGGCTCCCCGAGTAGGATGTTGTCGCCCACGATTCGGAATTCACCGAGCTTGGCACCGCGGAAAGACGTCGCGCCGGGCTTGAGCTCACCTTTGGCCAAGGCCACGGCGGCTTCGACCGTCAGGTACCCCAAATCTTCCGTTTTCCAGAGAATCACGGCGTCGGTTGTCCCGTCTTTGACGTAGCGCCGATTCTCACTGGGCAACCCGAGGCCGATGACCTTCACCAGCCCGCTCTTGCCGGCCTGCTTCACCGCTTCGGCCGTGCCCGGAACCGCCGGCGAACAAATAGCCATGATGAGTTTTAGGTTCGGGTGAGCGCTCAACAACGTCGTCGCCTCGGATTGCGCTTTATCTTTCAAATCGTCGCAGGGGCGCAGCGCCACCATTTTCATGTTGGGATACTTGGCCCCCCGTCGCGCCTCGATGAACTTCTGCCATTCAATCATGTTTTGAGCGGTGAGCGACGCGGTGATAATGGCGAACTCACCCGAGCCACCGGTCAGTCGCGCCGCCTCATCCATGAGCGTGTTGCCAATCCCTTCGGGTGTCGCCTGGTTGACGAAGAAATCACGGGCATCGGGACTCGCATCCGAATCGTAGGTGATGACCTTGATGCCTTTGGCGCGCGCCTTTCTCAAGGCGGTGGAGATGCCGTCTTTGTTCTCACACGCCACTGCCATGACATCGACGCCGAGCGTGATCCAATTCTCGACGATTTCGTTTTGCTTGGCCGGATCGGGATTGACCGGTCCGTCAAAGATCAATTCGACGCCCAAGTCTTTGGCTGCGGCATCCGCGCCCTTCCTACACGAAACGAAATACGCGTTGCCCTTGGACTTGGGCATGAGGGCGACCGTAAGTGTTTTCCCTCCCTCGTGGGCATTTGAGGGGTTGGATGGCGAATCAGAATCGGCCTCCTTGCAGCCGACCGCGAGCAAGATGCCGAGGGTAGTGAAGAGTACGAGGAGTGAACGCATAACGTTGGAATGCGCCAATTGAACACCGGGCCGGGCGGAGAAGGCGAGCGGTGAACGCGTAAGCTCACCAGATTAACCGCAAATCGGGACGCGGGCTTCGTAGCCGCCGACGGGAGGAGGCGCTGACCAACGCGACGCGTGTGGATACGCCGGGGGTACCTACTGGGTTCGTGGCGCGACAGGAAAGTGCGCGTCGTTCCCTCCGCGACTACGATAAGCCGGAGGTGAATCGTGACCATGA
>DLVS01000653.1 GCA_003445095.1 Verrucomicrobiales bacterium | reverse complement strand
GAAAAGAATACCAACGCCGCTTCGAAGCTCACCGCGAGGCGTTTGGAGCGCTGTGCCGCCGGTTAGGCGCTCGCCTCCACATCGTCACGACCGACCGGCCGCTCGAGCGCGTGCTGTTTGATTTCCTGCGAGAGCGCACCCGCCAAGCGCCGCGCATTCGAGGAGGGCGGCGATGAGCTTTCTCACCCCGCTCTTTTTCTTCGGAGCGCTGGCGATCGCGGGGCCGGTGATTTTTCATTTAATCCGCCGGACGACCCGCGAACGAACTGTTTTCAGTTCGTTGCAGTTTCTGGAACCTTCGCCCCCTCGGCTCACCCGCCGAAGTCGAATCGAGCACTGGCTGCTGCTGGCCTTGCGCTGCCTGGCGCTCGGGTTACTCGCCTTCGGATTCGCTCGCCCGTTTCTTCCAAAGGCAGCGATCATCGATCCCAGCGACCGTCAGGCGAAACGCGTGATCTTGCTAGTGGACACCAGCGCCAGCCTGCAACGCCCCGGCGCCTGGAACGCAACCCGGGAACGGGTTCAGGCCCGAGCCCGCGAACTGGCGAACATTAGCGAACTTGGGTTGATCACCTTCGATCGCACGACTCGGTCTCTTCTCAGTTTTGCTGACTGGAAGGGCACACCGGAAGGCGATCGCGCTTCCGTTGTTCGCGACCGATTGAACACAACAAAACCCAGTTGGGCGGGGACCCAACTCGCGGCGGCCCTGGTCACGGCGGCGGAAGCCTTGAACGAACCCACGACGGGTCCGGAACCGCAGTCACGCCAAATCATTCTGATTTCCGATCTGCAAGAGGGCAGTCACCTCGAGTCGCTCCAGGCGTATGAATGGCCCAAAGGAGTTGAAGTAGTCGTTGAACCAATACCCGTTCGCCCGGCTGGCAATGCGGGCTTGCAACTCGTCACCGAAGAAGCCTCTGCCACTCCGTCCTCCAACTTGGTTGTCCGCGTTCGCGTCAGCAACACGGCGGATGCCTCCCGAGATCAGTTCGAAGTCGGCTGGCGGCGTCCCGACGGCAACGGCTTTCTCGGCGCTCCGGCAAAAACGTACGTCCCCGCAGGCCAAAGCAGAACGGTCGCTCTACCGCTCCTCGAAGGAGTGACTATGGACCGAATTGGACTGACGGGCGATGAAGCCGAGTTCGACAACACAGTCTTCGTAGCGCCACCAGAAGTTACGCAGGCCCGCGTCCTCTATATCGGAGCCGATGCCGACGGAGAAGCGCGTCAGCCGTTCTTTTTTCTGCACCACGCGTTTCCCGAGGGGGGGCGTCCCTCCGTCCACTGGACGGCACGAACGCCCGGGACGCTGACAACAGAAGATGTGACCGGTGGATTGATGATTGTGACCGAGGCCGTGCCGTCGCCGTCGGCAACGGCGATTCGCGACGCGGTGAATGCCGGAGGCACGCTCCTATTAGTATTACGCAGTCCAGCGGCGGCCACGACGCTGGGCGAAATTCTAGGCGTGCCGGGTCTCGCCGTCCAAGAGGCCGCTACCAACGGGAGTTACGCCTTGCTCGGCGAGATTGATTTTCGGCACCCGTTGTTCGCTCCTTTTCTCGATTCGCGTTTCAGCGATTTCACCAAAGTTCGGTTTTGGAAGCACCGGAAGTTCGAGGCGAATGCCATTCCCGGCGCCCGCGTGCTGGCCCGCCTGGATTCCGGCGATCCGGGCTTGGTTGAGGTAGCGCTCGGCCGTGGTCGGGTGTTGGTGCTCAGCGCGGGCTGGCATCCTGATGACAGTCAATTCGCACTTTCCACGAAGTTTGTGCCGTTCTTGCATGCCTTGCTCGAATACAGCGGCGCCATTCCTCCTGTGGCGGTAGCGCAGCAATTCGTCGGTGATGTGTTGGCCTTACCGACGGTTGGATCGGACCAAGAACGAAAGCTGCGACTGCCCGATGGCACGGAGCGGACGTTGTCTCCCAGAACCACAAACTTCGCCGATGCCAACATGCCTGGCCTCTATCGCCTACTCACCGCCAGTGCGACTTTTGCGCTGGCGGTGAACCTCGATCCTACTGAAAGCCGAACCCGCCCCAGCGCTGGCGACGAACTCGAACGACTTGGGGTGCCCTTGAGGGCCACCGAGCGGCCCGCCGCCGAGTCGAAGGCCCGCCGCGAACACGTCCAGGCCGAAGAAGCAGAAAGCCAACAGAAGCTGTGGCGTTGGTTCCTCGGGGCGACCATGATCATTTTGTTGCTCGAGACTGCAGCGGCCGGCTGGAGCGCGCGACGGAATCTGCAACCAACGGAGGCGACGACATGATCGAACAACTGCTCGAATCCCGGCTCAAGCCCGTGTGGCGGCGCCGCTGGTGGCTCGACTTAGGCTGGAAGCTGACTGCGTGTTGGGCGATTTCCGCCCTCATTGCCACCGCCCTTCTGCTCGTTCTGCGCGCCGCCGGCTGGGCATCCGTGTTGACGCTTCCCATCTTGATCTTGGGAGTGCTGATCGCCACGGGGATCGTGATCCGACAGCATCAGCGCTCCAAACCCGACCTGAAACGGCTTGCTCGCGAGATCGAGGCGCGCGATCCCGAACTGGGAGGGCGCTTGGCTACCGCCCTAGAACAACGGCCCACGCCTGAAGCGCCACTAAACTTCCTGCAACACCGTCTGATCTTGGAAGCGGTGGAAAAGAGCTTCCGCGAAAACTGGCAAACCCACGTGCCCTTGCCACGTCTAGCCGCTATCTGGACTGGCCTTTTGGCCGTCATTGCCCTGTTTGGAATCTTGCTCGGGACCTTGCGCTTACCGGTCAAGCCCGGCACCACGGCGTTGTTCGTCCGAACCGAAGAAGTCGAAGTTACTCCCGGGAACGCGGCCCTCGAACGCGGCAGCAGTTTCGTAGTGCTGGCTCGCTTCGGCGGCTCAGTGCCACCCACGGCCGAATTGGTGTTTCGCCCCGCTTCGACCACACCTCGGACACAGTCGCTCGTGCGCAGCCTGAATGATCCCGTGTTCGGCGGCTCGCTTCCGGAAGTCACTGAAGACTTCGTGTACCACGTCGAGTTCAACGGCCGGAAGTCGCCCGAATATAAGGTCACTGTGTTTGAGTTCCCGCGGCTCGAACGGGCGGACGCCCAGCTCACGTTTCCGGAATACACCCGCCTGGCAACCAAGCGAATCGAGGACACTCGCAGAATTACTGCGGTCGAGGGCACTCAGCTCGACCTCGCTTTGCAACTCAACAAGCCCGTCGTTCGCGCTCAGTTGATCTCGCGCAACGACACCAGCGTGGCGATTCCTCTAACGACCGACCCCGCGCGTGCGGTCGCCTCGCTGCACGGATTTGGGTTGAGCGCAGGAGGGAGTTACGACTTGCAGTTGGTCGATGGCGATGGCCGCACCAACAAAGCGCCCGCCCAATTCGTCTTCGACGTCGTTTCCAACCGCGCGCCTGAACTCAAGCTACTCGCCCCCCGCGGCGACATTCGGCCCTCGGCGCTTGAGGAAGTCGCGTTCGATGGTTCAGTCTGGGATGACTTTGGCGTGCTGGCGTACGGGCTCGCTTTCGCCGACGCCACCGGCGAACCGAAATTCATCGAACTAGGGAAGGACGTACCCGCCCAAGAAAAGCGCAGCCTGCCGCACACGCTGCGTTTGGAAGAACTCGGTGTGGCGCCTGATGATCTCGTGTCATGGTTCGTGTGGGCCGATGATTTGGGACCCGATGGCCAAGTACGGCGAACCCGCGGTGATATGTTCTTCGCCGAAGTTCGACCATTCGACGAAATATTCCGGGAAGGTCAAAGCGGAGAAGGCGGACAGCCTCCCCCAGGTGGCCAAGACGGCAGCCCCACCAGCAAGCTGGCGGAACTGCAGAAGCAAATCATCAACGCCACCTGGAAGCTGGAACGTCAGCGTCCCCTTGCCAAGAAAGCCCAACACGCCAAAGACGTCGTGGTCGTGACCGAATCGCAATCGCAGGCCCTCGACCAAGCCAAGGAACTCGGTGACGGGGCGGCGGATCCGCGCGCCGAAATGATGTGGAGCGGAGTGATCAAGGAAATGGAACGCGCGCTGGCCCAACTCGTGCCGGCGACGAACACCATTGTTTCCCTCTCCACGGCCCTAACCGCGGAGACGGCAGCCTACCGGGCGCTGTTGAAACTTCGCGAGCGCGAATTCCAAGTGACCCGCAACCGCGGCCAGCAAAGCGGTGGCGGCGGTGCCGGCGAGCAACAGCGGCAGCGCCAATTGGAGCAATTGGATTTCGCTCAAAACGAGAATCGCTATGAAACCCAGCGCGACGCGCAAGCGGCGCAAACTCCGGAACGCCGCGAGGAGTTGCAGGTGCTGAGCCGTCTGCAAGAACTCGCCCGCCGGCAAGAGGATTTGAATGAGCGCTTGAAGGAATTACAGGCTTCTTTGCAGGCGGCCGACACCGAAAAAGAGCGTGAAGAAATCCGGCGCCAGTTGAAACGACTGCAAGAAGAACAGCAGCAAATGTTGGCGGATGCCGATGAATTGCGGCAGCGCCTGGAGCGCCCGGAAAACCAGTCGCGGTTCGCCGAGCAACGCAAGCAACTCGAACAAACTCGTAACGAACTTCAGCGCGCGTCCGAAGCTGCGAGCGAAGGATCAACCTCTCAGGCCCTGGCGGCCGGAACCCGCGCGCAGCAGCAGTTGCAGCAGATGCGCGAACAGTTGCAACAGCAGAGCTCCAGCCAGTTCGCCGATGAGCTTCGCCAAATGCGCCAAGAAGCCCGTGAATTGACCCGTCAGCAGGAGTCGGTGGCGCAGGAATTGGACGCGCTACAAAAGGAGAACCGTCGGTCGCTCTCCGATTCGGCCGACCGCGAATCCGTGCTCAAGGATCTCGCTCGTCAGCAAGCTCGACTGACTAATCTGGTCGAGCAGGCCACCCAAGTTTCCCAGGCAGCCGAAAACACCGAGCCGCTGGTATCGCGTCAATTGTACGACACGCTTCGCCAGCTCAGTCAGGACGAGGCCGGCGGAGCCAAGAAGATGCAGGAGGAATTGATCCGTCGCGGTCAAATGTCGCGAAGCTTGTACGAGCAATTGCAGGAGTCGGCGGAGCGAGGACCCGGCCAGTCGTTGAATCTCACCGAACAGTTGTTACGAGAAGGCATGCTGCCTCAAGCTGACGCGGCGGAAGAACAAGCGCGGCAAAGTCTCGCGCGGTTGCAACGAGGCGTAGAACGGGCCGCCGAGAGCGTCCTCGGCGACGACACCCAGGCCCTCGAACGGGCTCAACAAGAACTCAACGCTTTGGCGGATCAACTCGAACGCGAAATGGCGGAAGCCACAGGTCAAACTCCGGGGTCAGCTCAGGGCGAACAACCTAATTCGCAATCCGGTCAGGCGCAGACACCCGGC
>DLVS01000482.1 GCA_003445095.1 Verrucomicrobiales bacterium | reverse complement strand
CTCACCCGGCTTGGACGTCGAGCGCCAGGATTTCACCGGGTTCGCACTCGGCAAAAACTTCAAAGGGTCGGCAGCAGATTTCGCAGTCGGTGGTGAAGCGTTGTTCCGCGATAGACGTGTCGATGACGAGTTCCATGGACTGTCCGCAGTACGGACACTGGATTCGTTCCGCGCGTTCCATGGTCAAACGTGTAGTTCCGCCAGTCGACGCTTCAGATCGTCAGCCATGAGCGGTTCGATCAAGGGATCGAGGTCGCCCTCCATCACGGCGCTCAGGTTATAGAGCGTTAGGTCGATGCGGTGATCGGTGACTCGGTTTTGTGGGAAGTTGTAAGTACGACTCTTTTCGCTGCGTTCGCCGGTGCCAACCTGCGATTTCCGTTCGGCGGCATATTTCGCATTCTCTTCAGACATCTTGCGCTCAAGCAACCGGGAGCGCAGCACCGTCAAGGCTTGTTGTTTGTTCTTTTGTTGCGACCGGCCGTCCTGGCAGCGCACTTCAATTCCCGAAGGCTTATGGAAAATTCGCACGGCGGAATCCGTGGTGTTGACGCCTTGGCCGCCATGTCCGGAAGCGCGACAGACGTTGATTTCGAGATCTTCAGGTTTGATGACGACATCCACTTCTTCGGCCTCGGGCATGACGGCGACGGTCACCGTGCTGGTGTGGACGCGGCCTTGAGCCTCCGTGGCCGGGACTCGTTGGACGCGATGGACGCCGGACTCGTACTTAAGGCGCTTGTAAACGTCAGGCCCGGTGACGCTAATGACGGCATCTTTGTAGCCGCCAAGATCGGAAGGACTGGCGTCGAGGACTTCAAATTTCCAACCCTGTGCCTCGGCATAGCGTTGATAGAGTCGGAGTAGGTCGGCGGCGAACAGCGCACTCTCAGCCCCGCCCGCCGCGGCGCGCAGTTCCAGAATTGAGTTGCGGGAATCGGTTGGACTCGGCGGAAGGATTCCGGCCCGTAGCCGGTCTGCGAGGCGGACTTCGTCGGCCTCGAGGCGTTTAACTTCGTCGGCCGCGAGTTGGGCGAGTTCCGAGCCGGTCGGTTCGGCGGCCAGAAGCGCGCGATTCTCCGCAAGTTCAGTTTCGGCTCGAATAAAGCGGTCGCCGGATTCGACGAGCTCCCTCAGGCGCGCGTGCTCACGGGTCAACTCTTGTCCCCGCTGCGGTTGCGCAAAAGCGTCCGGCGCGCTGAGCTGAGATTCGACTTCAGCAAAGCGTTGGCGAAAGCGGGCGATGAAAGGATGGAAGTCCATGATGCGGTAGCAGACGAGGTGACGAGTCTCTGTCTATCTCAGCCATGACAATTCAGTTCAACCACGAATCGACACGAATGAACACCAATAGGCAGAGGTCAAAACAAAGCTTTCGGAAGAGCGGGTGGTCACTGAAAGGGGAGTGCGACCAGCCGGCGTCGTCCCGCGAAATTATCGGTCTATTGGTGAGAATTCGTGTCCCTTCGTGGTTTCCACGTTTTTCTACTGCATGGTTCCGGCTTAGACACGGGGGTGATGAGTGGTCGAGGGAAAAGCAAAACCGCCCGGCGACTGAGTAAACAGCCGACGGGCGGTTTTGGCGTAAAGCGCTAGGCCTTCTTCTTTTTTCCAGTTGAGGCTTTCGCTGCTTGCATTTCGGCTGTGCGGGCGGCGCGTTGCTGGAATTTGTCCACGCGGCCAGCGGTATCCACAAACTTTTGTTGGCCGGTGTAGAACGGATGGGTGAACGAGCTGATCCCCATCAGGTAGAGCGGATATTCTTTGCCGTCGTCCCAGGTCGCGGTCAGCGGAGTGCCGGCGCACGAGCGGGTCAAAAAGGACTGACCGGATGCCGAATCGCGAAAGATCATCGGCCGGTAGCCCTTAGGATGTATGTCTGCCTTCATAATCGAGCCGGGGACGCTAGCAACCGGCCGGCATGTGACAAGGGGATTTTAGTTTGCGATTGGGTCGGCGAGCACCTATCCACCCGCGCTTCATGGCGGCGGAATACAAGATCATTGGCGGCGACGGACGAGAGTACGGCCCGGCTTCGCTGGAGGAGATTCGGCAATGGTGCGAAGATGGTCGGGTCGCCCATGGGACGCCGGTTTGGCGAAGTGATCAACAGCGGTGGCAGCCGGCCGGCGGCTGGGACGAGTTGAAATGGGACCTGCCGAAGTTCGTTCCGAGCCCCCCACCGGTGGCTCCTGGTGCGCCGGCCACCGTGATCGTTCCGGTGGCAGCGGGATTCTTCGTTCGCCTGGGCGCACATCTGATTGACTGGTTTATTCTGACGTCCTTGGTGACTTTGATCACGCTCCCGTGGGCGGAGTCGCTGACCGCATTACAAAAAGAAGCGTTGGCCGAGGCGCAGGCCGTAGCCCCGAATTACGATATTTTGATGAAGTTCTTGCTGCTGGCGCTGGCGATCAATCTGCCGATTGGTTGTGCGTATCAGACTTTCTTCAATGGCCGATTTGGAGCGACTCCGGGCAAACAACTCCTGGGCTTGCGAATCGTCCGGGAAGACGGTTCTCGCCTCGGATATGGCCGAGCGGCGCTTCGTTTTGCCGCCGAATTGGTGACGATGATGACCTTCGGCGCCGGATACTTACTCATCGCGATTCATCCGGAGAAGCGGGCTCTCCACGATTTGCTGGCCGGGACGAAAGTTATTCGGCTGCGGTAATCGGGAATGGAGTGCGGACGGCCTCGTCCGCCGCTCATCGCGCCACCTTCACGGTGTGGCGATGGATGAGGAAAGGCTGACTGGCAGCGACACCAAGAACTATTCGTAGGTGACTGTGAATTTGGTCCGAATCCACGGCAGGATCGTGCGACCGCAGTCCAAGGTTCGTCTACTTGACCGCTGGGATATTGAGTTCCTGGCCCACGCGGAGTCGTTTGGGGTCTTTAAGTCCGGGATTGGCCGCGAGCACGTCGGCCATCCGGACCTTCAATCCATACTCCTTGTTGTAGGCCGCGATGATGGCTCCCACGGTCTCGCCGGTCTGGACTTTGTGAACGTATTGCTTGTCCGGGAGCTTCGCCGCGGCCTCAGCCTCGGCGGGTGGCGCCTTGGCTGTGTTCCGAATGGGTTCGCGAGGAGCGGGAGCGGGAGTGAGTGACTTGCTGACGTCCCGGGCAATATCCTCCAACTGTTTTCGAACATATTCCGCATCGGCCAAGCGCTTCTCATCGACGAGTTGGATCGACTTCACGACCTC
>DLVS01000618.1 GCA_003445095.1 Verrucomicrobiales bacterium | reverse complement strand
TGCTCAAGGGTGCCGCGCTCAACGCCGTCCAAATCGCTGAAGAGCTGCTAAAGATTCCGAGCGCTTAGGACGCGTAGCAGTGCGGTCGCTCTGGACGGAACGCCGGCGGCGTTCGGTAACATGTCTACCCCGCTGATCCGCCGCAGGCTTAGACGCGGGGTGGACAATGCGGGGCCTTGGATTGCAAGGTGGTCCCATGTGCTCTCGATTATTCTTCTGGGCGGGTTTGCTGGTTCTCACGCTCGCGGCGAAAGCCGACTTTCGAGCAGGCATTGCGACACGAACGGTAACTCCCGATCCACTCCTCCCAGTGTCCGGGGGAATGGGGCCCTCCAAACCCGCACGGATGAAGCAAGGCGAGCTGACCGTCCGGGCATTGATCCTAGAAAATGGGAGCACGCGAGTGGGATTCGTGAGTGTGGACTTTCTCGGATTCCCGGCCGTGTTGGGGAACCGGGTCCGCCAACGCGTGACCGAAATCCCGGGCGACCATTTGCTGATCGGGGCGACACATACTCACAGCGCGCCCGATATGTATGCTTTCCCGGACGGAAAAGGTGGCACGAGCGCCGACTTGAAGTATTTGGACCGCGTGGTGGAGGCGACTGCCGAAGTCGTCCACGAAGCGGTGCGAAAACTTCAACCAGCCACGCTCAAGATCGCGACCGGCGAGGCACGGGGGAAGATTGCCTACAATTATTACGCGCCAGACCTCTATGATCCACGAGTAAACGTTCTCCAGGTCCTCGGAGCCGACGACCGACCGATCGCCACCTTGGTCAACTATGCAATCCACCCCGAGGTCATTGGCAGCGGACAGGAGATTTGTAGTCCTGACCTCATCGGGCCATTGTACGAGCGTTTGGCCGAACGCGGCGGCGGAGTGGGCATTTTCTTGAACTCAGCGCAGGGCGGAATGGTGACCGCAGATAACCGCCAGGCCAATGGCGGTGAGGCCAACGACTGGGCCGAATGCCAACGCCTTGGCCGGCTCCTGGCCGACGAAGCGCTCCGTGTCGTGGCTGACGCGCCGGTTCAGACTGACCCCAAACTCCACGTGGCGGCGATGACCGTGCGGTTCCCAGTCGAATCGCCGGAGATGTTGGCGGTCCTGCGTGGCTCGCCGCTCGGTTACTCCACCGACACCGAAGGCCGGGTCGCGACGACGGTTAACCTGGTCAACGTCGGCACGGCTCAGATTCTGACCGTCCCGGGGGAGGCGTTGCCAAACATCGGCTATTATCTGAAGCGTAAAATGCGCGGAAAACAGAACTTCCTGTTCGGCCTCACCAACGATGCTTTCGGCTACATCCTCACGGCGGTGGATTGGTCTAGCTTCAAACGATACGACTACGTCAGCCGCACCTGTCTCGGTGAACAGACCGGCGATCACCTCATTGCGGAATCCTTGCGGCTCATCGCCGAGCAACCCGCGCCTTAGCCGGATGCAGTCGGAAATGGAAGAAGACTCACGCGAAGGCACGAAGCCGCGAAGAAAAAGCACTGAATTGACCGCAGACGGCGGCTCACCGTTCGGTGAACCGTCCAGCGAGCGACCGACCCATGATCCGGCCTTCTCCTTCGCGGCTTCGCGTGCGATCCTTATTGCATGGTTCCGTCTTAGTTAGCCCGAACTCTGAAACTAAATTGGGGAGCGCACGCCCGCGTGTTGGTTCGGGTGCCCCGCCCGATTCTTCGTCACCCTCCATCTTCAAAAGATCCGCTGGAAAAAGTTTGCTGGACGATGTTTTCGGCGCGACGCCGAAAACGACATGCCAGTGGGGCTCCCCGCAGCTATCCCCGTCACTCGCGACGCCAACTTTGGAGCTTGGAGTTAACCGACACATCGTGCGCAGAAAAGATGTCTGCGCTCGGCGTGGCGAAGACTGGGCCGCGGCCAGATTTCCGACTTTAGGAACTGCGTCGTACAACTGCGCTTTTGTCGTGGTAGGGAGCTGAGCGCCGTTCTGTCCTGGTTCCTCGCAGAATCCGACCCAACATTGTAGTTGACGCGGATTCAAGCGCGTCGTCGGATCACAAAAAGGCTGAGACCGTAGAATCGAATCTCCCTCTTCCGGCAAAGCGCAATAACCAAACTCCTATCAATATTTCGGGCGCCTGACAGCCCTTGTGTCACCTATCAGCAATTTTATGCCCAAACGGTCACCGCTACAAAGCAAACGAGACTTGGCGTATCGACGCTTTGTTTTTCCAGGTGCGTTAGCCACGATCCGCTCATTGTCTACAATATTGCCCGTTGAATCGGCATATGTGGGATTTTTTATTCTAATCCCTCTCACATTAATCAGCGCGATTGCCGTAATCAAGGCCGTGGTGCTTACATTTATGATTGGTCGTCAAGAACCACTTTTAATCGCACTTTTGGTGGCAACGCTAACCATCACTGCTTTAATGGTGGCTGATGCCAGTGACAATCCGTTATTTGGCATAGAGGGCAAATGGCTTAACATTCTTGGTGGCATCTATGGCTTGTTTACACTGGGTACGACCGCGAGGTGGTTTTTGGTGCGGCGCAAGACGCTTCAGGGTGACGATTGATACTTGCGGCGAAAGAGGGCGCGGTTAAACACCACTAGCAGCCGATTCAAAATCGAAGGAAGTGAGAGGGTCGTTCCGAAGAAGGGCCAAACTTTCCGGGGAATACGAGCGTCTCGCTGCCTTGCCTGCCACGGTTTAGGGAATCAAGTAGAGACAGGACAGCTATCGGAGGGTAACATAAATTCCGGGTGGATTTGAATGGGATGTGTGATTGAAGGTCGCCAGCGATTCGGTGCGATAAAAATGACCTCCGATTTTCGGCGAGGTTGGCCGTTCCGGAATCGGTTTCGGGCGATCTGCCCGTTCGACGGGTGCGCCGAGCCCGTCAACGATCGTGGATCAAATCGCGTTATTCGAGAGAACGGATCGAGATTTGGAACCTGCGGGCTCTACCCAAAGACCCGGGCGCGGAGTTCGCGCAGGGTGAACAGTTCGTTCTTCAGTCCGGCCATCGGACGAGCGCCTTCTTGCCGCTGGGAACTGAACCGCTCGCGTAAGGCCTGAAGATCTCATTTACGAACGCCCGCGTGCCCAAGACCGCCCCATCGCTGAAATATCGCAGTTTCAAACGGAGGTAATCTTCGAGGGCCAGTTGTCCCTTGGCGGCGGCCACCGCCAAGACTTCGTCCCGCTTAAAGCTCTGGCGCAACGGTGTCCCAGTTTCCGTGAATCCTTCCCCCTCCTCTCCTTGTCCAAAGAGGGACACCCGATACTTGGCCCAAGCGTCTGGGATCGACAGTTTGTCTTCCGCCACCCGTTCTCCGGCCGGCAATAATCACCCGTAAGCCCGCCCGCGCTCGGCGATCCACCGCCGCGCCGTACCCGCACCAGCCGTAGTCTTTGGGATCGTCCACAATCCCGTCGCGCACCGGATTGAGATCAGTGTAGGCGGCCATCGTGGCCAAGGTTTCCCCAGCGTCTTCGACCAGCACACTCTTTAAGAGGGTGTTACGAAAGTTTC
>DLVS01000238.1 GCA_003445095.1 Verrucomicrobiales bacterium | reverse complement strand
GCCTCGATCAAGACGCGGGCGGCCTCGAGTCGCGGGCGCGTCAGATCGGTCGCGCGCAACCGCAGGTGTACTTGTTTGGTAAACTTTCGCGGGGCGTCTTCAAGCCGCAGAATCTCCTGCGGAAACAGCTTGGGTTTGTCTTCGCCGGTATTGACCTCGGCCGTGACGAGGACGGCGGCAGTGGGCCCCAAGAGTCCGCGAAATCGGTCATAATTCTCGTTCATGAGCAGCAGTTGAACGTTGCCGGTCAGATCCTCGAGTGTAACCAGTGCGTATTTCTTGCCGGACTTCTTGCTGACCCCTTCCTGCATCGCCGTGACCATGCCTCCGACTCTGACCATAGACCGATTCTCCAGCGCGGAGAGTTCCGCAATCGTATTCAGCGAGTAACGCTGAAGTAAGGATTCGTAGGGCTGCAATGGATGTCCACTGAGGTACATTCCCAAAAGCTCCTTCTCGCCCGCGAGCTTTTGCTCGGTTGGCCATTCCGGCAACGTAACGGTCTTGGTCGTCTCCTTTTTCGGTGCGCTTTCAAATGTCTCGAAGAGGGATGACTGACCGCGAAGGCGATCAGCGGCGAGCGAGCTCGCCCGGGCCACGGAGGCGTCCAGGAACGCACTGAGGGTGGCGCGGTTGGCACCGAGGGTGTCGCACGCGCCGGCTTTGATGAGGCATTCGAGCACCTTTTTGTTCGCCGCCCGCAGATCAATGCGTTCACACAAATCATCCAGCGAGGTGAACCGACCGCCCGCTTTCCGAGCGTCCAACAAGGATTGGACCGCCACTTCACCCACACCTTTGATCGCCGCCAACCCGAAGCGAATCGGCGGCAAACTGCTGGACTCGCCGTCGGGGCGAGGCGCTGGCGCAAACGCCACTTCAGACTCATTGACGTCAGGACCGAGGACGGCGATGCCGAATCCGCGCGCCTCCGCGATATACTGGGCGAGCTTCTCCAGATTGGCCTGGTCGTTCGTCATCATCGCGCAGAGGAATTCGACCGGATAATTGGCCTTGAGGTAGGCGGTTTGATACGCGGTGACGGCGTACGCGGCAGCGTGGGATTTGTTGAATCCATAGCCGGCAAATTTCTCCAGCGTATCGAAAATCTCGTTAGCCTTGGCCGCGGGAATCTGGTTTTGCGTGGCGCTACCACGCACGAAAATCTCCCGCTGCTTCGCCATTTCCGCCGGGTCTTTTTTTCCCATGGCCCGCCGCAAGATATCGGCGCCTCCCAGTGTATAGCCGGCCAGGACCCGGGCGGCCTGCATCACTTGCTCTTGGTATATCAATACTCCGTAGGTTTCGCGAGCGATCGGTTCGAGCAGGGGATGATCGTAGGCGACTTCTTTTCGGCCGTGGCGGCGTTCGATGAAGTCCGGAATCAGATCCATCGGTCCCGGCCGATAAAGCGAGACCAGGGCGGTGATGTGTTCCACCGACTGGATTTGGAACTTTTTGCAGAGGTCACGCATGCCTCCCGATTCCAGTTGGAACACGCCGAGCGTCTGTGCGTTATTCAACAGTTCGTAAGTCTTCGGATCGTCGAGCGGCAAATTGTCAATCGGCACGACGATGCCTTGCGTACGTCGGACTAGTTCGACGGCGTTTTGGATAACTGTGAGCGTCTTGAGCCCGAGGAAATCCATCTTCAGCAGACCCAGCTTCTCGACGGGCTTCTGCGAGTATTGGGTCACCAGTCCGCCTTCGTCGTCGGTCTTAAGCGGCAATAGATTGACCAGCGGTTGCGCACCGATGACGACGCCGGCGGCGTGCACCCCGGTGCCGCGAACCTGGTCCTCAAGGATCAGGGCGCTGTCGACGATGTCGCGGGTGACCTCTTCAGATTGGTACGCGGCTTTGAATTCCGCGTTCTTCTCGAGTGCTTCCTTCAGGCTCCAGCGCATGTCGGAAACCATCTTCGCCAGCCGATCGCATTCGCCGAAGCTGAGGCCCATCACCCGGCCCACATCACGCAGGACCGATTTCGCGCCCATCGTTTGGAAGGTAACGATTTGGGCGACGGAATCGGCGCCGTATTTCTGGCGGACGTACTCAATCACCTTCCCGCGAAGCGTGTCGGTAAAGTCGATGTCAATGTCGGGCGGACTGACGCGCTCGGGATTGAGGAAGCGCTCAAAGAGAAGCCCGTAACGGATGGGATCGACGCTGGAAATGTCTAGCAGGTACGTCACGAGTGAACCCGCCGCCGAGCCGCGCGCCGCACAGGTCGAGCCAATACTGCGGCCGTAGCGCACGAAATCACCGACGATCAGAAAGTACGACACGTAACCCGTCTTCTCGATGATGCTGCACTCGAGATTGAGGCGATCGAGGAGAAGCGGGGTGGCGGGATGGTCGGCGGCTCGTAGCCCGTGGTCCGTTCTTTCGCCAATTTGAGATGGCGGAACCAGCGCATCGAGTCGCGTCGGATCGACGACGCCGTCCACGTGAATTTTGTCTCCTTCAACGTGGGCCTCGATGGTGTAACGAGTCTTAAGGCCGTCACAGAGGAGCCTTCGGAGATAGCCCTCGCGCGTCCAAGTTTCGGGCGGTTGGAAGACGGGATAATGCTCGGCGCCTTTGGCAAACTTGATGTCGAGATTGCATTGATCCGCCACCTGCACGGTGTTGAGTACGGCTTCCGGCGTTTCGGCGAAGAGTGCCTTCATCTCGTCGGCCGACCGGAGATAAAACTGCGCCTCCTGATAGCGCATTCGCTTCGCGTCGCTGACCAACGACTGAGTGCCGACGCAGATAAGACAGTCGTGGGCCTTCCAGTGACCACGCTCAACGTAATGGACGTCATTGGTGGCCACGAGTTTGAGGCCAAACTCCTTCGCCCATGGGATCAGCAGGCGATTCACCTTCGCTTGCTCAGGAATGCCGTGGTTTTGGAGTTCAAGATAATAATTCTCCGGCCCCAGGACTTGCTTGAACCAGTCGATGGTGGTGCGTGCTTTGGCCTCGTCGCCTTTGAGGATTTGCTCCGACACCTCGCTCGCGAGGCAGCCCGACAAGGCAATCAGGCCGTCCGCGTGCTGCTCGAGGAGTTCCTTGTCGATGCGGGGCTTGTAGTAAAAGCCCTCGAGGTTGGCCGCGGTGACCAAGCGGACGAGGTTCTGGTAGCCGGCTTCGTTTCGAGCCAACAGCACGAGGTGGTGATAGACATCGCGCATCCCCGAACCGGGCTTTTTCTCCAAACGACTTCCGGGGGCGACGTAAACCTCACAACCGAGAATGGGCTTGATACTCTTCTTCTTCGCGGCTTCGTAGAACTCCAAGGAGCCGTGCATGACGCCATGGTCGGTCAGTGCCAGCGCCGGAAGTTTCAAGGCCGCCGCCCGTTCCATCAGCCGATCCAGCCGGCAAGCGGCATCGAGCAAGGAATACTCGGTGTGCAAATGCAGGTGAACAAAATCCGCGGACGACATCGTTCCGGAAGCATCCGTCCGAGTCTGCATCTGTCGAGGGCCGATTGTTCACCAAGGCCAAGGCCGCCGCTCGTCTTCTCTGCCGTGATTTTGGCTGAAGGACACGCAAGGAATACTGACGCGCCACGTGCGTTCGGGTTTACTCGCCGCGCCGGACTCCTTCATGCCCACGCTGCATCGTTACCTCTTGCGCCAAGTCATTGCGACCTGTGGGCTGACCGTCGCCACCTTCACCGCGCTGCTTCTCTTGGGTAACGTGCTCAAAGATGTGTTCGATCTCGTCGCGACGGGTAGCATCTCCATGCAGACGGCTGGTTACGCGGTTCTCCTGCTGATTCCGTTCGCGTTGGCGTTCGCCCTCCCCATCGGATTGCTCACCGCTTCGCTCCTCGTGTTTGGGCGACTGAGCGCCGATCAAGAGCTGACCGCGATCCGAGCCGGTGGGATCAGTGTCGTGGCTGCGTGCGCCCCGGTGTTGGGCCTCGCCGTGGTGCTCACGGGGGTCAGCGCCGCGCTCAATATGGTGATCTCGCCTTACTGCCGGGAACAGTTTCACGAACTGAAAAACGAAGTCATTCGCCGCGGGCCGGCCGCGTTTATCGGTGAGGGCCGCTATGTCGATTTGGGGCCGCTGACGTTGTACGCTCGCGAGGTGAAGGGGTTTCACCTTCGAGATGTGCTAATTTACGGCACGACCAATGTGGTGGCAGACGGAAGGACGAATCTAATTCGGAATCTGGATGTGTGGGCGCCGGAAGGCGAAGTCTTGGTCGATACGAATGGTCTTCCGGTGATGCTCCGGTTGGTAAATCTCCAAGGCTTGATTCTGATTGCGGGCGACTGGCAGTCGGTCTTCGACGCCGAGCGCCTTCAACCGATCAATAATTTTCGGTCAAGCGGCCGTGAGCGTCCGAAACCGGTCAACATGAGTTTTCGCGAACTGCTGGAGGAGTTGCAATTTCGGCGCGGTGCGGGGGGCGCGCTGGAGCCGGTGCGCGTCCACATCCATCGCCAGCTCGCGTTCTCGTTTTCTTGCCTGGCCTTCACGCTGGTCGGAATACCGCTCGGAATTCGCGTTCATCGACGAGAAACCAACTTCGGTGTGGCGGTTGCCCTAATCCTGATCGGCGCCTATTACAGCTTCATCATTCTGGCGCAGTCTCTGGAAACCCGGCCTCAGTTCCATCCTCACCTGATCTTGTGGGTGCCCAATCTGGTCTTCCTGGTGACGGGTGTGTGGTTGTTGCGCCGCGCCGAGCGCGCGGCTTAGCCGGAACAATTCAGTTCAACCACGAATCGACACGAATGAACACGAATGAGCCGAGTTCAAAACGAAACTTTTGGTAGAGCTGATCCCGGTCACTGAACGGTGAGTCCGGCCGGCCGGGGTCGTCCGGCGAAATGATCGATCCCATTCGGGTGGATTTGTGTCCATTAGCGGTTCTCCCCGTTCTTCTACGGTACGGGTACGGCTTAGCTGGAAAATCCGCGGGCCAGTCGGCCCCGTACTTGGACTTCGCCCCGCGCGATCGCGCCCACGACGGCCGGATACAATTCGCGCTCTGCGACCTGGATGCGCGCGTGCAACGTGTCCGCCGTATCGCCCTCCACGACGGGCACGGCACGTTGACCAATGATCGGTCCCGTATCGACCCCTTGATCCACATAATGAACAGTGCAGCCTGTCACTTTGACTCCATAGTCGAGGGCTTGTTTCCACGCCATCAGTCCGGGAAACGAGGGCAGGAGCGACGGATGAATATTGATCACCCGTCCTTCAAACGCGCGGAGGAACTCGCCTTTGAGAATCCGCATGAATCCGGCGAGCACCACCAGATCGACTTTCGCCTCGCGGAGGGTGTTGAGGTAGGCCGACTCCGCGGCTTCGTCGAGCTTGGTGCGGAATGTGCCCGGTGTGATGAACTGCGCCGGGATACCGCGCTCGGTGGCGTGGGTCAAAATGCCTGAGTCGGTGACGTCACTGAGGACGATCGCCAGTTTCGCCGGAAGTCTTCCCGCCGAAATTGCGTCGGCCAAAGCGAGGAAATTGGTACCCTTGCCTGAACCGAGGACCCCGAGCCGAAAGGAAGAAGGACTGCTCACCGGCCCAGCGTAGTCGGTTCGCCTGAAGACGAGAAGCAGTGACGAAGGGGGAATCGCCTTCATGCGCTTTGGGACCGAATGCTTGAACGCCACACGCAGCGTATGTGGGCCACTTATAGCGCTTTGAAGTCGCCCAAGATGACCACGCCCCCTTTAGATGAAAGGTGCGGGGAAGACCTGGCACGGGAAGTGGGCAGGGTTCCTCATCAGGTACCCTGGCTATGGCTGGCCGGGCTCGCTCGAACTCGGTCCACCGATGGCCCCGACGTAACGTCCCAGCCAATACCCGATCAAGAACTCGTCACCGGGAAA
>DLVS01000608.1 GCA_003445095.1 Verrucomicrobiales bacterium | reverse complement strand
AGAGGCATTGACGACCTACCGTAGGGGGCCGAAGTCGGTGCGGGCAAGTGGTAAGCCGGTCGACCGTACCGCACCCACGAGGCCTGCCGGGCTTGGTCCATTCCGTCGGATGGCGGCTTTGCGGACCTCGCAATTGAATCGTCCAATTGGGCCGGCTAAGGGCGGTATGAACTGGGTGTAGGACAAATTTCTGAGGGGGGCGGCGCCGAAAACATCTTTGCCTTCCGTTGCCTTCGGAGGAGTCGCCGCCTCGATCAGTTTTGGAAACATCACCTCCACCAGCGAGCCGCCGAAAACGATCACCTCCGCCTCGCCGCCTAACTTCCTTCAGCCTTCCCCCGTTCACTTCCAGAAGAAGTTTGTCCTACTCCTCCCTCCTTTCCCTCCCTTGGCTTAGCACTTGCTATTTTGACACATGTAAACCAAAGCTTCGCCAGCTACTCCCATGGAACACGTTCCTGCCCACTGTCGGCTAGCTGAACTGCTCCGGTGGTGTGAGGCCCAAGGCGCCTCAGATCTTCATCTCCGCGCCAACTTCACACCCATGGTGCGCATCCACGGACGGCTGCAACCGATCCCCCCCGAGCGCGTCGGGGTCTTAGATGACGTTTCCCTCAGTTCTTGGTTGTTGGACGCCTTCTCGAAAGAGCTGGTCGCGCGGGTGCTCCAGGGACGTGAAGTGGACTCCAGTTTCAATCACGGCGATCACCGCTATCGCGCCAATTTCAGCAAGCAGCGCGGCACCCAGGCCTGCTCGTTTCGCATTGTGCCTCAGCAACGGCTGACCCTCGAGGAATTACAGCTTCCTGAGTCTTTGAATGAATTGGTCCAGGAACCGCGCGGATTGATCTTAGTCACAGGCCCAACCGGCCAAGGGAAGAGCACCACCGCGCGCGCAATGCTCCAGCAGATCAACGAAACGCAGGCGCTACGCATCATTACGGTGGAGGATCCTATTGAGTATGTGTTCACCGACGGTCAATCGCACTTTGAGCAACGCGAGGTTGGTCTCGATACCGGCACATTTGCTGACGGCATTCGCAACGCGATGCGGCAAGATCCCGATGTGATCTTTGTCGGAGAAATTCGGGACCGCGATAGCATCTGGGCTGCGATGCAAGCTGCCGAGACGGGCCACCTCGTTCTGACGACTCTTCATGCGGACTCGGTGGCACAAGCCGTGGGTCGGATTCGGGAATTTTACCCGGTCGGAGAAAAGGACAACATCAGCTCCCTCCTCGCGCGCAATCTGAACGCCATTGTGTGCCAACGTTTAATTCCCAATGTCGAAGACACGCGAACTCCGTGTCTGGAGATTCTTCGGCGTGATGCCGGCATCCAAGATGCCCTGCGAAACCATCAGTTGCATTTGCTCACCGGCATAGTGGAATCAGCCAATTTCGTGGGCATGCATTCCTTTGATCAATACCTGACGGAGCTCCTCGCCGCGGGCATTATTTCCGAAGATACGGCTCGCGCGTACGCGGTGAATCGGCATCGGCTCGATCTGACTTTGCGCGGCATCGTGACGTCTCAGCCGATCCTCGTGCCGGACTCAAACCGTTAAATATCAAATTAACCCTCAACCTCCCCTCCGATGATCCTCCTCGTTCTGCGAATCCTCCTAACGGGTGGATTTTTGTACTTTCTCACACTCGCAACCACCGACGCATCAGCAAATCTCGATCAAGACGTGGTGAATGCCGGGCGCTTTGCGTTAGCGATCGTCATTGGGTTTGCCGCCGCGCTGACGTGGGCGCCGTTATTGGGAGAATCGATCGCCGGTCCCGTGACAGGGCTCATGACGGACGGATCGGTGTCAGAGGATAACTCGTGGTGGATTCGACTGGCCAAGCGTTGGGAGGCACGAGGTTGGCGCCGGGGGACACGATGGGTGTGCTTTCTCGAAGGAGTGCGTCAGCCTAATTTGCCGGCGGCTTTCATTTTGGGGATGCACAATTCGCGGCCGGGATCGTGGCTCGAAAGAGCATTTGCGCGTGAAGTTTGGCGATTCAACAACATCGCGAACTGCCTTGAGGCACATGCCATTCTCACGTTGCGGCACGACGAGGAGCCATCGTTGCATCCGGTGCCCGAGGTGAATCTAGCGTTATGGGCCAACTTGCGAGAACCCGCGGGCGAACCTCAAATTATCCCCGTCCCACCCGCGCCGCCCCCGCCTCCGCTGCGACGTAATTCGCAGATCCAATTGTTTTTCGGTGCGGAAGCATCGGCCAACGAACTAGCGGAGGAGAAAGGCTAACCATGTTCCGCTTTTTGAATCGCTGCCTGCATGGAATTGTTTGGCTCCTTCTGGCCGGAGCGGTCTGGCTGGTTTGGTCCAATCGCGAGCTCGGTCTCCCGCTCGTGGACCTTTACGTGGCTTGGGACAAGGCCGGCTTTCATAGTCCTGCTCCGCTATCGCGCAACCCAGGGACGGTGGGACGCATCATTTCGGAGAACATTGTCGAGTTTCGCGATCAAGAAGGCCGAGCCTGGAATGTTGGTCTGCAAGCTCTGAGTGGGGTGGATAGCAATGGTCGGGACCCAATGCGGAAGCAGTTTGCGTTGGCGACGCGAACGAACCTAGCGGAACTCCTTGTGGGTCGGAGAGTAGAAATGGCGTGGGTCTCCACTAATTCGAACCGGACCGGCATGGGTTTCGTTTACGTGGACAAGCACCCACAGACCGTCGCCATCGAACTCGTCAGAGACGGCCGATTACGATTTCTGGAAGAGGACGCTCGAAACTTACCCTTGTTGGAACAGATGAGGCTGCGGGGCGCTGATCGAAAGGCCCGGAACGAGCAGAGAGGACTTTGGGCGCGCGACTTAGGATTGGCTAAGGAGAAGTCAGGCAGTTGAGGTTACGGAGTTACCCAGCCGGCGAAGTTCGAAACTCAAGGCCCAAATTGGATTCCCGGCTCCAACCTACCGGGAATCCTCGAGGTCGCGGAGCAACTGGCCCCCGCACCCCGAAATTTGAGCCTTGAGCTTCGAACTTCGGCTACCAACTTTCCGCACCATCAAGTTACCGGTGCTGCAACGAATTCCTAAAGGTCAACTTACGGTTGACCGACACACCGGTGACAGTATGCTGAAACTCACACAGTTCATCGAATGCGTCAAGTCGTCTTCATCGCCAACAACACATTTCGAGAACTGGTTCGGCAGCCATTTTTCCTCCTGATGATGACCGCTGGCGCGGGGTTCATCGTCTTCCTCGCGTGCGTTCCTTACTTCGGCTTCGGCGATGATCCGAAGATGGTGAAGGACATGGCCTTAGCCGTGGTATTGCTGGCCGGCCTGTTGCTTTCAGTCCTGTGTGCTTCTTCCAGCGTGGCCCAGGAAATTCGGCAAGGGACGGCACTGACGGTTTTGTCGAAGCCGGTCGGCCGGATGACGTTTTTGCTGGGAAAGTACCTGGGGCTGGCCGTGGCGGTGCTGGTGTTTACCTACACCTTGATGCTGGCAGTGCTGCTGGCGAGCCGAATGGCGTTCGACGCCTACGGGTCAGCCGACACCACGTCACTCGGAATCTTCGCAGCGGGAATCGCGGTGGCGTATTTGGCAGCTGGCTTCGGCAATTTTTTCCTGCGCCGGCAGTTCGTCGCCGACGCGGTCGTAACTACCGCGATCGCCTCGACGCTCGCGTTGGTCATCGTCTCACAATTCACTTCGCTCGAGCGGGCATTTGAAGGTCCCGCTCAGGTGGACT
>DLVS01000420.1 GCA_003445095.1 Verrucomicrobiales bacterium | reverse complement strand
AACGACTCACGCGCTTCGGAAGTCATGCTGAATCGTACTCGCTTCCTTCCAGCGAGCTCCGGCTTCATTGACGCCCGATGTCCTATCACGCCCGCGCCCGAGAAGTTTTCCGGATTGAAATGGCCGCGCTGAAGTCGGTCGCCGCAGAGCTCGACGAGCACTTCGACCGGGCCGTGACGTTGATTGCTGACGCGCTCGGCCAGCGCAACAAGGTCGTCGTCGCCGGCATCGGCAAATCGGGAAATATCGGCCGAAAGATCGCCGCGACGCTCTCCAGTACTGGATCACCTGCCGTCGTGCTGAATTCCGTGGACGCGTTGCATGGCGATTTGGGAATCGTGAATGAAGGCGACGTGGTGCTCGCCCTCAGCTATTCAGGGGAGTCCGAGGAACTCACGCATTTGCTGCCGGCCTTGAAGCGATTTTCAGTGCGAATTATCGCCCTTACTGGATCTGCCCGCTCTACCTTAGGGCGACATGCCGATATCGTGTTGAGCTGCCGCGTTCCGAAGGAGGCCTGTCCCTTCAACCTCGCTCCGACCGCCAGCACGACGGCCACGCTCGTGATGGGAGACGCGTTGGCATTGGCAGTGGCCGATGCTCGAGGAATCAAACTCGAAGACTTCGCCAAACGGCATCCCGCCGGCGCCATTGGCCGCGCCCTGCTCGTCACCGTGGGCGACATCATGCGACGTGACACCCGTAATGCCGTGGCCCAATCGACCTTGCCCGTGAAGGAAGCGTTGCTGGTCATGACTCGCGCGAAGTCTGGCTCGGTTTCCGTGGTGGACCGACGTGGTCGCCTCATTGGCGTCTTCACGGACGGCGATTTGCGCCGTCGAATGGCGACCGACGAGCACGTGCTCACCCGGTTGTTGAAGGACGTGATGACCAAGAATCCGATATCCATTCGCGACGGAGCTTTGGCCGTCGAAGCGTTGCGAATCTTTGACCAACGTACCATCGACGATTTGATCGTCGTGAACGCGAAGCGCGAGCCCGTGGGAATGGTGGATTCCCAAGACTTGCCGAAGCTTAAGCTTTATTAGACCCGATTGCAGTTGCACTCGCGCCATCACACCGGGGCAGTGACCGGCGCCGTTTGGGCTTTTCCCACCGACGCGGCTAAGCGAGGTGTCGCCTCACGCGATCCTCATCGTCAAACCGCCATCAATGGTGAAGGTCTCACCGGTGAGGTAGTCGTTCTTCACCAACTCAAGGATCACGCTCGCCACTTGCTCCGGGGCTCCTTCGCGATGCAGCGGAATGCGCTGTTCGAGATTCAGCTTCCGCTGCGCCTCGCTCATTTCCTTGTGGAAGGCGGTCCGGATGACTCCCGGCGCCACGCAATTCACGCGGACGTTGTCGTCGGCGAACTCCCGCGCCAGCGCCCGAGTCAATTGCGGGATAGCGCCCTTGGCAGCCTGATACGCCACATTCGTCACGACACCTCGAATGCCAGCGGTCGAACTGACCAAAATGATTGCTCCTTCGCGACGGGGCTTGAGCTGCGGAATCGCCGCACGACACAAATAGAATACTGCGTGGACGTGTGTGTCGAACGCCCCATGCCAGTCCTCCGGGGTAATTTCGAGGAGCTTCCCATTGACTGGCCCGCCCGCGGAATGAACCAGCACGTCCAATCTTCCGAATTGCTTGACGGTATCCGCCACCAGCCGGGTCGCTTCCTCAGGTCGGGCGCAATCAGCCAGAAGGAGTTCGCAGCGTCGTCCCAGCGCGCTGATCGCCTCGCGGGTCGCCCGGGCCTCCGCGTCATCTCGTCGTCCGTTGATAACGACCTCTGCGCCCGCACGAGCGAGCGCGACGGCCGTGGCTGCGCCGATGCCTTTAGTTCCGCCGGTAACCAGGGCGACTTTGTTGGTGAGTTCCATGAGAAGCGGAGAATCTCCTTTCAACGGAGCAAGGGCAACCGCACATCGGCGCCCTCCCCAGCGGCAACGTGGGTTTGTTCGCCTGACGCGCCTCCGCTTGGGCGAGGCTCCTAGGTGAAGGTCCGAAATTCGAACAACTTGTCCTCGACGGCTGAGTGCGTTCGTCGTGTCTTTAAGCACCGATGCGTTCAACCAAATCCACGCCCACCACGATCGACGAGTATCTCGCGGCCGTCTCCGGACCGCAGCGGGCCGCTTTGGAGAAGCTGCGCAAGACGATTCACGCCGCCGCGCCAGGCGCCGAGGAGTATATCGGATACGGATTGGCGGGCTTTAAGCTCAAGGGCCGACCGCTCGTTTATTTCGGCGCTTGGCAAAACCACTGTGCATTTTATCCCGGCAGTCCGGCTACGCAGGAACAGTTCAAGGACGACTTGAAGGCGTTCGATGTGAGTAAAGGCACGGTGCGCTTCACCACCGACAAGCCGCTGCCCGCCGCATTGGTGAAGCGACTCGTCCGAGTGCGCATCGCCGAGAACGCGCAACGGGAACACCAGCGCAAGACCGCCCAAAAGAAGGCGTGAAGAAGACGTCGTCAGTACCAAAAATCACGCCGCAGATCGCCCCCGCGCCTCCGGGCACTGCGCCTATGGTGGGACAGCCGCCCTCGGCGGTCCGAGTCCTGCGGGCGCCCCGCCTGTAGAACGTCAGACGCGGGCGCCAGTCAGCCCCAACACCAGCGAGGGTGCCGGTGCCACTAGCGCTGAGGCAGTGCGGGCATATTCCCACACCTCTCGGTCCGTCTTACCGAGCAAACCGCACTCCTGGATGTGGGCGCTATCGGGAAATTGCGTCGCCAGCAAGCGAGGAAGCTTCGGCAACAGGTTTTTCTCAAACAGCAGCTTCATCAGGAACGACGTTCAGTCGGCGGTCACGGTCGGCGCCAAACGCGAGGCATGCCCGATTGTCTTCGTCATGGAAAACAGCTTCACCGCCTCATCCACCGCTACTCGGGCCGCCTCCGGTGAGTCGCCAGAGCTGGCGACGTCCAATGGCATTGCGGGGGGGGATGAATTGGCCGTCTTCTCGCCAACTTGGACCGTGTCGTCAACTTGCATGTCGGCATGCTACCGGCCGGCCGTGCGGCTACCAAACCTCGAAGAATGAATCGGAAAGAGGAATCAAACCGCCAGGGCGTGTCACGCCAACGCCCCTGCACGCCGCGGAACGAACATGGCAAGAATCCAAGCCCGAAACTCGGAGACGACTCGAGGG
>DLVS01000791.1 GCA_003445095.1 Verrucomicrobiales bacterium | reverse complement strand
GGATCCGGGCAAGCGTCCGCCCGGCGTCGTCCCGCTACCATCCAGAGGCACATCGCCAGTGGGGGCGGAACCGCTCCGGCCGGCCGGAAGGGGCGTGAGGTTTTTGGGCTTTTTCGAACAGCCGGTGGGTGCCGCCACGAGGGCGGCCGCAACGATGAGAATGCTTAATCGGGTCAGAGGAGACTTCATATCAACCTTGGAATCAGAGGGAAGTTATCTGGCCCAACTGGGCTGGGAGCAACTGCCCGAAATTCGGGACAAATCCTTGACGTGGCCCGACGGAACGTCAAGCAGCGACAGTCGCCGTTCGCTACCGGAGCGTCGGGCAAAGATCAATGTCCGCGAGTTGGGAGACCAAGAAGGATCTTCCCCGGCAGTGGCAGCCTTGGCATCACCGCCGGCCGCAGGCATAACGAAAATGGTGAATTCCCCCGCCGCCCGGGTGAACGCAATCCATTTGCCGTCAGGAGACCAATCCGGCTCCGTGCACTGAGTCACCCCCCCCGTGTTCAATCGCTGCATTGACCCGCCGCTCGCCGGCATCGTGTAAAGCGCGGCGCGACCGCTTTCCGTCGAGGTGAAACACAGCGTTCGGCCATCCGGGCTCCAGCACGGGGACGCCTCCAATTCCCTGGTCGTGGTCAATTGGCGCAAGTTGCTGCCGTCCACATTCGCCACCCACAAGTCGGGGCTCCCGCTGCGGCTCAGAATCATCGCGACGCGGGTGCCATCGGGGGAAACGGATGGGCTCGAACTGGTTCCGGGGAACGAAAACACCCGCTTGCGTTCGCCCGTCCGCAGATCTTGCAAGTAGATTTCCGGACGGTTCGCTCGGTAGGAGGTATAGAAGAGCTTCATTTGACCCGGTACCCAGCTCGGTCCCACGGCGATCGACGTGTCGCTTGTCAAGGCGACGGCGTTGAATCCGTCGTAATCCGCCGCCCAGATTTCTGAAACGGTTTCGCCCTTGGCGTTCCGTTGTCCAGGCGCGCTCCGGAATGCGACCTTGGTCTGGGCGATTCCCGGCAACTGCAAGAGTGCCTTCACCACATCATTGGCCAGGGCATGTGCCTGTGCTCGAGCGGTGCCGCCCGGATACGCCCGCGAAAACAACGCTTGTTGGGTGTTAACGTCCGTTAACGTTCCGCGGAGTTCACCTTGAATGGTGCCCGACAGGTGGTACTGCGGTTTGTCGGATGCGACCTCGAACCCGACGACATACAAGTCGAATTCGAGCGTCTTTCGGATTTCCTCCGGAAAACCTGAAAGCGCGATGGGAATGGTGCGAACAGTTCGGCCGCGAATTTCGACGCCCGAATTTTCGGTTTGAGCCCCCGCAAACAGCGGGGCTATGGAGAACGCCAAAGCGGCGTTGAGCAGACGGAGGAGGAATCCAGACTTCATTGGGATCCAGGAGCTTCGAGCACGAATTTTACTGGGACAACCAGACGAGGCTCTTTGTATTCGCCGGGAAGGGGGCGCAGCTTGCGGTATTCTCGGAAGACGGTCTCGGCCGAAGCGTCGAGACTTCGGAAGCCGGACGGCCGAATGATGGTTGCGCTCAGTACCGTACCATCGCGCGCGATCACCACCTCCAGAACCACGTATTGCTGCTCTTGGGAACTCGTGGCCGGGCGTCGCCACCGTTCGTAGATGTAGGACTGCATCCAATTGAGATAAGGAGCGTAAGCGATCCCCTCTGGGCCGGGCATCTCAATCTTCGTGGAACTTCCGACATTCTCGGCCAGTCCGGTCGCAGCGCCAGTAATCCTTGAGGCCAGCTTTTTCACGGACGCCATCCGTTGATCGCGCGCGGCGGCTTCGGCCGCAGCGGCTTCCCGGGCCTCGCGTTCAACCTGCTTGTCGGCGTCGGTTCGGGTGCGGGTCTGGTTGCTTACTTGGATCTTCGGGGTCGTTACCGGCTTGGTCGCCTGGCGCGTGAGGGCCACGTCCTGTGCGGCCCGAGGAGACTGGACCTCTCGGACTTCCCGCGTCACCGCGACTTTTCGTTCAACGGGCTTCGTGGGTTCGACGGGTTTGGGTTCGAGCCTGGGTTCGATTCGCGGCGTCGGAGTTGGCTTAACGGGTTCGGACACCGCCACCTTGGGTGTCGGCGTCGGTGCCTCCTTTGGCGCGGGGGCGGGCGGTAAGGGATTCACCTTTCCCCCGCCAATCTGATTCCCCATCGTGAGCAGGAGATCGGTGGGAATGATCTCCATGAAGGGCACTTCCGGTTGGATCGCTCGATGCGCAGCTAACCCGGACGCGACCAGGACCAAGACCAGAACTCCGATGTGAATTGCGGTCGAACCGGCCAGACAATGTTGTTGGGTACGGTCCATCGCTTCAGCGGTTGGCGGACGGTTCTGTGGCAATGTCGAAGCGGGTAATTCCGTTTCGCCGACAAATCTCGATGATGTTCATTGGCAGTTCGAATTTGCCGCCGGCATCAGCTCGAATCCGCACGACCATGTTGGGATTGCGCCGATACTCCTCCAGCAACCTTGATTCGAGTGCCCGCAAATCCGACCCCACCGAACGACCCTTCAAGTAATACGCCCCATCGGGTCGCACCTCAGCCAACACCACATCCTCCGGCTTGGCCGATGCTCGAGTCGCCCCGCCAACCGGGAGGCGCAAGTTCACCGTTTGCTCCATCAGCGGTGTCGTAATGATGAAGATGATCAACAGCACGAACGCCAGATCGAGCAACGGGGTGACATTGATTTCGCTTAACGTCACCAGTGAATTGCGTTGGGAGAATCGACGCATGATGGAGTTGCTGATCTCGGGGACGGAACCGCGTCACTCGTCCTTCAAAAACTCGGTTTCAATCCGCGATGCGAGCGATTGGGCGAAATTATCCAATTCCACAGTATGGACGCGCAACGTATGCACGAGCCAGTTGTAGCCAAACATCGACGGGATGGCGACTAAGAGCCCGGCGACCGTCGTGATTAAGGCCGCCGAAACGCCGGGAGCCATCACCGCCAGGTCCGCCCGGGCGCCGGATTGCGCGGCAATCGCCACGCCACCAAACGCGTCCATCACGCCCCACACCGTGCCCAGGAGCCCGAGGAACGGCGCCCCGCTCACCGCCACCGCCAAGAGCACCAGGCCGGATTCCAGCCGCAAGGACTCGCGCGCCACCGAGCCCTCGAGGGCGCGCTTCACGTGTTCGATGCCCTTGATCGAGGCGAACTGCCGACGCGTTTCGTCGGGGCCGCGCAAATGCCCTTCCAAATCGGTACAGCCGTCGAGGTACACCGAAAACAAGGGGCAGCCTTGGACCTGCAAACGCCGGTCGTATATCGACAAGACCGACTTCTGCTGGCGAAACTCCGATTCGAAATAGTGATTGAGGCGCCGCGCGCGTCGCATCTGCACCGCCTTCGACGCCATCACCGACCAGGCGAAAATCGAGAAAATGAGAAGGATGATGATGATGACCTTGGCCTCAATCGTGGCCTGGTCCCAGATGTAGGTCAGCGTGAAGCCACCTTGATTCGCGGCCAACAGGCCGGCAGTGAAATTCATCGTAAGCGCTTCGTCGTTGGTTCGGCTCGCGAGCGCGGAACCCGTTTAAAGCCCCGCCATCAATCGGTCAAAAAGTTTCCTGAATTTGCTGGCGATTCGAGAAAGTTGCCGCTTTCGACCGGTCAAACCCGAACGCCATTCACTGAGAAACTCGCCTAAATACGCTCTCGCAGCCGTTCCAACGAGGAATCCTTCCGTAAAGACCCTCTCTTCGGCCGGCGCACTGGCACCCCGCAGCCAATTCCCAAGCTTGCCAAGCCACGATCGGGACCAGCCCTGATCATCCGCGCCTCCGATCATGGCGAGCTGCCCCTGGTCAAGGCGGACTCCGACCGAAGGCGGCGTTCGTCGCCGGCGAAGCGTGCTCTGGGTTCCAATCATCGGGTCACCCCAGTTGGCCTCGTACGGAGCCGCCTCGGCGTCAATAATTCAGTTCAACCCCAAATCGACACGAATGAACACCAATGGGCGGAGGCCCAGACAGGCTATTGGAGGAGCGAGTCCTCGTCACCGAAGGTGAATCCGACCGGCCGGGATTGTCTCGCGGACAGATCGACTCTATTCGTGTGGATTGGTGTCCATTCGGGGTTCTCCCCGTTTTCTCTTCGTAACCAGCTAAGGCTTCTTCGGCCCGGAGAGAACTTTGATGACATCGTCCACCGGAAGTTTGAGGCCAGTGAATTGACGCGCGATGCTTCCTTCGGCATCCAAGACCGTGATCACATTCGAATGAGCAAACTGCCCACGGGCGTCCGCTCGATAGTTGACTCCCAACAGTGCGGCCAGTTCACGAACATCATCTACTTCGCCTCGCAGCAGACTCCAATGCGCCAGGTCAAGCTCATGAACTCGTCGGTAGTCGGCGAGCTGGGCCGGAGTGTCCCGAGCGGAATCAAAGGAGATCAGCAGAAAATCGACCCGCTCTCGCAGGTCGGCGGGCAACGCCTGCTCTAGTCGTTTCAGCTCGCTGACCAGGATTGGACACGCGTACTCACAGTGGGTGAAGAATAGCGCGACTATTTGCGGGCGCCCCCGAAACACGCCGAGCCGGGTCCGCGTTCCCACATCGGAAGTCCAGACGGACTCGAGCTGGTAAAGCGAGCTCTCGGCGGGTTGACCCCCGGGGAGCGAGCGGCAGCACGGGGGCCGAACTGGCGCATCGGCAGCAAACGTCCATAGCGATATCAGACTGAAGATGGGGATCAAAACGCGGGAAATCATGGAGGTATTGGGCTGGAGGTGGGCTGCGGGCTCGTCTGGGTCGGGGCAACAGCGCTTTCCGAAGCTGGCCGGTCAGCGGCACACCGGAACCCGAGATTGTGGACGGTGTAATCCGCTTTGAGGGAGCTACGGAAACCGGCTCGCATGAACGCGGGAAAGTTGGCGCGGTCATTAGTGCCCAGCGATCCGGCGCCGCAAAATAGTTGGCGTTCGAGACCATTGTCACCCCGGGCGTCACCCGTCACCAGCGAGGAATTGAAGTCACTGGTCCATTCCCAGATGAGGCCGTGCAGATCGTGGACACCGTGGAAGTTGGCGAGTCCGGAACGCACGGCGGGCAACCGTGTCGGAGTTGGTGTGGAATACCACCGGGTCAAGGCGCGGCAAAATTCCACGTCGTTCGTGCCATCAGGCCGGCTGAAGCCAGCCGCGGCAATCAGTTCCCATTCGGCCGTCGTCGGCAAGCGCTGGCCGCGCCAGGATGCGTATGACTTCGCCGCAAACCACGAGACATTCACCACGGGTTGTCGAGCAAGCTCAGCGGCGTCCGGCCCGAGTTCAACGTCTCCCGCCCAGTGCCGAAGGTAGCCGACATCGGCAAACAACCTCTTGACTCGGGACCGGCGCCATTGGGGATTGGCGCGAACGAACTCGAGGAATTCACCGTTCGTGACCGGAGCATCGCTGACGAGGAAGGCAGCTACCGGGACTTCTTTGAGGTCTTCCGGACCGCGGAAAAGCGGCCGATAGACGCCCGCCGGAACGGCCAACATTCCGCTGGGGAGCGAGGTGGCTTCGGCAGCCAGCGCACCTAAAGCGATGATCATCGATCCTAAGGCCCCCATTACCTTCGTCAGATTCATCGCTTGGCTCTTTTCCAATGAATAAAGTTATTCCTGAATAACATCTGCACGACGCTGGTACGACAGCACGCCAATACTAATGTTGAGCGACGTCAGCTCGGACTCGGCGAACGTCGTCGACGCGCACTGGGTCGCCGCTGTTGCCCCAGGAATTGCGGACGTACGTCAATACGTTAGCGACTTGTTCATCGTTTAAGGCCACGGGTGGCATCACACCATTGAAGGTCTTGCCATTGACCGTGATCGGACCTGACAGCCCTTTCACGACACTGCGAATGGATCGATCCTTGTCAGCGAGCAGAAAATCGGACTTGGCCAACGGCGGAAAGACGCCCGGCAGGCCGAGCCCGGTGGGTTGATGACAAGCAAAGCAAGTTTGCATATACACGCGTTTGCCCTTTTCGATCTGCACTTCCTTGGTCAGGCTGGCGATCTTAGGATTGTCAGCGATGGCCTGCTTCACTTGGGCTTGGAGCTCCGCCACCTTCCTTTGGCTGCCCGCACCCGCATCGGCCTGCGAGCCGAGGTAAACGGCGTCCACTTCCTTGCCGGAGTACACCAACAAGTCTTCGGGGCCCTCGACTTTGAGCATTCCCAGGGCGCCTTTGTTGAAGGCTCTAAACAAGGAGTGATCCACCAAGATGAATGTTCCGGGCACCTCTAATCCGAATTCGACGATCGCGGAGCCGCCCGCGGGAACGAGGGTCGTTTGCACATGCCGTTGGTTCCCCAAGACCCCGCCTTCCGTATAGACTCGGTCAAAAATTTCACCAATGACGTGGAACGACGAAACGAGGTTTGGTCCCCCGTTGCCAAAGAAGATGCGAACTCGCTCACCGACCTTGGCCCGCATCGCGTTGTCGCCCACCAATGAGTTAACCGCTCCATTGAACACGACATAAGAGGGTTGCTCGTTCACCGCTTTGTCTTGGTCGAATGGCTGCAGTCCTTCTTCGCCGAATTTGCCAGCGGTGTAGAAATCACCTTGGCAAACATAGAATTCGCGATCCACGGGTAGCAGTCCTTCTTTCGGCTCGACTAAGATCAGTCCATACATGCCATTGGCGACGTGCATGCCGACGGGAGCGGTGGCGCAGTGATAAATGTAGAGCCCAGGGTTCATGGCCTTGAAGGAGAATTGGGATTCGTGCCCGGGCGCGGTAAACGAACTAGCGGCCCCACCGCCGGGTCCGGTGACCGCATGCAGATCAATGTTATGAGGCATCTTGCTGTCGGGATGATTTTTCAGATGAAATTCCACCAGGTCTCCCTCGCGCACGCGGATGAATAGGCCCGGCACTTCACCGCCGAAGGTCCAGAACAGATATTCGACTCCATCCGCGAGTTTTTTCACCACCTCTTTCACCTCGAGGTCGACGATGACTTTGGTGGGATGCTTGCGAGTAATGGGTGGGGGCACGTTGGGGGCGGCGGTAAGAATCGCCCGTTCCTCGCCGCGCAGCGCGGGATCAATTCCCTTCGTGTCGGGTCCCTTGGGTTCTCCCAAAGACGTTGGGCCCTCAGCGGCGAAGAGCTGCGATGCGAGAAACGCACTGGCTAAGACCAAGCAAACCTCGCGATAGCTAAGACGGAGAGTTTTCATAGGACACTACCTTCTAGATTCAGTGATTATCACTGCGCCGAAACTCTCATCATCGAATCAATGCCCCGCTTTGACTCAGGTCACGTTTCTGCCAAGTCCGCTGACGATTCCGACTACCCGCTCTCGAGGTCGACCGGCCCTCTCGCTGCGACGAAAGCTTTGACCGTGGTCAAGGCTAGGCCGGTGAGTTTCACCGATCAAACACGCGGAATGAACCTGCGCTTATGTCCGGCCGCGCTCGAGGGACTGTTCAGAAGGGCCGCGGACGTAGGCAACGTGTTCTTCGGCATTTCCTAGAACACTCGTCCACCATTGTTATGCCTACCTACATTAGTCTCATCCGGTTTACCGACAAAGGCGCGAGCGCGATTCACAAATCGACGACCCGCGCCCGGGCGTTCGCCCAAGCGGCCGAACGTGCCGGTGTTCATGTTGAGGGTCAGTATTGGCTGCTCGGCGACCACGATGGGCTCTTGGTTCTTCGGGCGGATTCGGCCGGCCCGGTGCGACAATGCTTGAGAGATTTGGTGTCGGCCGGTTACGTCCGCACGAGCACTTCCCAGGCTTTTACGGCCGAAGAGATGGAAGCTAACGTCTCCAAGAAGCGGGTGTGAGGTCAGGGGTCCGCAGGCGTTCCTAGCGAGGACTCGACCGAGGCTGCCGGAGGAAGAGCGCCATGAGCCGGATGTAAGCCCGGGTCCGGAAACTCGCCGCGTGCCATCCGCACTTCCTAACGCGAGGGGCCTGCCTCGACATATTGTCGGCGGAAGCCTCCCGGATGTTCGGTACCGAATTGATAATTGCGTGGACGTAGAATGGTTAAGCGTGGGGCAGCCCTGGACCCTCGTTCGCGAGCAATATCAACCACATCATAAACGGTCCGCGAGCGTGCAGGGCATGCGGCGTTCCCGGCGGCATCCAGACTACATCCCCGGCCTGGAGATGGTGAGTCTCGTGGCCAAGTCGAAATTCACATTCGCCCCGCACAATATGGACCAGGGCCGGCCGAGCCGCGGTGTGTTCGGACAACTCCGCCTCTTCGCCGAACGCGAACGAGACGAGCCGCGCGTTAGGTGTCGTCAGCTCCGCTCGACTAATGATCGCTCGGGCGGCTGGTGAGTGAGCTGGCGCGTGGAAAACGAGAGGGTGCGCCGAGGAGGATTGTGGTTCCGACATGGTGCAATTGTGCCTGCTCCCGCCGGAGTGACGTTTGACATCGATCAAAGGATTGACGAATGCCAGTTGTCCCGAGCCTCCGCGACCGAGAACATATCCCTGTCCGATGCCTCCGCTTACCGCCTTCAAACGATTCGACGTCCGGCCGCTCATCGCCCGGGGCGAAGAACCGCTGGCTCGCATTCGAGCTCGCGTTGCCCAATTGGCGTCGAACGAGGGGTTGTTATTGGTCGCGCCGTTTTTGCCGGCGCCACTCATTGAGTTGCTCGGCGGGGAAGGATTCCGGTGCCGTTTTGAGCCCGGACAAGGCGGCGACTGGATCGTGTATTTTTGGCGGGAGGAATGATCGGCGAATTGGGGAACGTGTCCCCGGTTCCTCCTCAGGTAGCATTTGAGTCGCGATGGCACTCCGGGATGGTCAAACTTTCCCCGTGCCCAATCCCTTGTCCGATCTTCGTCTCGCCGCGTTGATGTCGACGCTGCGCAGTTGCCAACTTTTTGCGGGATTACGTACCGAAGACCTGCAAGCCGTGGCCAACTTGGTAACCGTCCGCACGCTGACCAAAGGCGAATACCTGTTTCACGAAGGCGAACCGGCGACCGGGTTTTATCTGGTGCAAAAGGGCGCCATCAACGTCCACCGAGTCAATGCTGCCGGAAAGGAACAAGTCATCCACGTCTTCCGTGCCGGCGAAACGTTCGCCGAAGCCGCACTCGCCACCGAGCGCGGATATCCGGCGGACGCTCGGGCCGTGGAAGCGTCGCAGGTGCTCCAGATCCAGAAAAGCGGCTTCGTCGATTTGCTGAAACGCCATCCCGAGATCGCCCTACGAATTCTGGGTTCCATGAGCGCCCACTTGCGGGTTGTGGTCAGTCAGTTGGAAGACTTGACTCTCAAAGACGTCGAGACCCGGCTGGCCAACTGGCTCATCAAACGCTGTCCGGCCGGAGAGTCCGGTCCGGTGACGATTGAGTTGCGCGGGACCAAGCGAACCCTGGCGGCTGAGTTAGGCACCGTGAGTGAAACCTTCTCGCGGTCTCTCGCCAAGCTTCGAGGTCAACATCTGCTGGAAGTGAAAGGGAATACCTTCATCGTTCCCGCGCCCGGCCGCCTGAGGGAACTGCTGCACCGAAATCTCGGCGATTGACGAAAGCTCCGAACCTGAGCCGGGCGTTCATCTTCCACGTCCCCCCGGACCACTCCACCAGCGTTGCCCCACCATCCGGGACCGCCGCCGTTGCCACCTGCGAAGGCGGCAAACGGCCGATTGGAAATCGGAAGCACTCCCGGCAAGGATACGCCGCATGAGCGAATGGAACGCCAGCCGTTACAACCATATCTCCACCTGCCAGATGATGCTGGCCGAAGAGGAGCTTCGTCGTTTGAAGCTGGGCGGAAGCGAACGGATCATCGATGTGGGCTGTGGCGATGGTAAAGTAACCGCCGAGATTGCGCGGATGGTGCCCCGCGGTTCGGTGTTAGGTGTCGATCCATCGCACAACATGATCGACTTTGCGATCCGCCATTTCCCACCGGAGAAGACTGCCAACCTACGTTTTGCCATCGCGGATGCTCGAAGTCTGCCGTATCGAGAGGAATTCGATCTGGCGGTGTCCTTCAACGCCCTGCACTGGGTTCGCGAGCAAGAGGCGGCTTTGCGAAGCCTCTACGAGGCGCTGAAACCCGGCGGACGAGCAACGCTACGGTTTGTGCCCAAAGGCAAAGTGGTGTTGGAATATTTCATTGAGGACACCCGACAAGCGCCGCGGTGGGTCAGCTACTTCAACGATTTCCAAGCGCCCTTCGCCCATTTCACGCCGGAAGAGTACCGCACCATGGCAGCGCGGGCCGGTTTTGAGATCGATCATATTCTCGTCGAGCAACGAGCGTGGGACTTCGAGACGCCCGAAGCATTTACCGAGTTCTGCCGGGCAACCTTCGTGGAATGGCTGCGCCGACTGCCGGAATCCGAACGACCGATCTTCATTACCGACGTATTGTCCCGCTACCGCGCGGGAGTTCCGCCGGAGAAAGCGAACGAATTCCGGTTTCAGCAGATGGAGGTGGCGTTGACCCGGAACCGCTGACGGGTTGGCGAAAGGGCGAAATCTTTCACTTCGAGTCGAGTGGTTTGTGCGGTTCGGCAGATGCCGATGACACGTTTGGCGCGGGACGAATCCGCAACCAACAAAGCGCACCGAGAACTCCGACTGCGGCACCCACGCCAATGCCCCAATGCCACCCAAGGCGCTGACCGATCCACGGGGTGAGCATCGGAGCCAGCAACCCGATGCCGTTTCCGCCTGTGTTCATGACTGACGCCGAGAGACCGCCTCGGTGACCGCCCATTTGGACGGCGACGGTCCAGAACGAAGCCTCGCACAGTCCCAGAATGCCCAGCGAGAGGGTGAACCAGATCACGGCCCAACCGGCCGATTGGGCGGCCAGCGCCACGAGCAGCAACAACGAACTCGCCGCCATTCCGCATCCTGGCACCCACCCGACCGAGCTAAGCCCACGTCGATGCCGCAGCCAATCGGCGAGCCAACCACCCATCGGCATGCATAACGCCATGGCGAGGTTCGGCAGGCCCGCGTAAATGCGGCTGGTCGTCTTATCGAGGTGAACCACAGCGTCGAAGTAGTAGTGCAACCAGTAGAAGAACAGGTACTGGAAATAGCCTACCGCAGAATAACTCAACGTAATCCAAAGCAAGCCGCCCCGCCGCCAAATACGGTTCGTCGGAGCAGGATTTTCCTCCGTTACCGAGTCGCGGGTTGCTAGCGCCATTTGAGTCTCCGGCTGATCACGTCCCACCAACCACCAGACCAACGACAACAGCGCGGTCACCGCCCCAGTCACGAGGAACGCGGAAGGCCAGTCCACGCGGTCGATCAACGCCCCGAACACTGGATGAACAGCGGCGTAAGCCAGGATGGAGGCGCCCGTGATCAGGCCATTCGCGAGGTTGCTGCCGCCCGATCTAAACCAGGCCCCTGCAGCTTTGGCCGCCCCCGGATGCAGTGGAGTCGTCATGAACCCCATCGCGGAACGCACTAGCAGCAAAGCCAGCCAAACCTGCCCGGCCTCGACCCAGCCGAATCCGACGCTGCCGGTGATCGCGCAGAACGTCGCTGATCCAAGTCCCATGCAGGCTAGCGCGACGCGCGGGCCGTACCGGTCCAAGAACCAGCCTCCCGGAATCATGAAGGCCGTGTAAACGATGAGGAACGCCGAGTAGATCACTCCCATGCGCTCGGGACTGATCCCGAATTGCTGCATGATCCGCTCATCCCCCGCGCTCGTGATGCTGGCCCGGTTGAAATGGCTGATGAAACACAGAGCCATTAGGAGTACCAGCACCGCCCAACGCCGCCGGCATCCCGGATCCAATCTGACCCACCCTGCATCTTGACTTTCACTCATCGCGGGGAAGATAGGAAGACCGGGCCGCAATGGATTCCATCATTCAGCGGAGGGG